>JBKJXT010000407.1:0-5155 GCA_046716205.1 Actinomycetota bacterium | reverse complement strand
CGCGTCGGGGAGTGCCTCGGGGAGTGGGGCTTCGGCCTCTGGCATAGGCGGTCAGGGTACCAAGCGACGCGCGCCCTCACATCCCGTCCCGGCGAGCGCTACGCGGCGCGACGATCGACGCCGTATCGCCTTCGTTCGACCGAGATGCAGCGATCCTCGACGTAAAGCAGGCCGGCCTCCTCGGCAAGGCGCCGAGCTTCCGGCGAGCGGATGCCGAGCTGGACCCAGATCGCCTTCGCGCCGATATCGATGGCCTCGCGCACGACCGCCGGCACCTCTGGCGCGCGCCTGAAGATGTTGACGAGATCGACGGGTTCCGCGACGTCGTGCAGTGAGCCCCGTGACCGCTCACCGAGTACCCACTCGACGGTCGGGTTCACGAGGATGATCCGGTATCCCCAGACCTTCATCTGCGCGGGGACGAAGAACGCCGGCTTGACCGGATCGTCGGACGCGCCGACCACGGCGATGGTTCTAACGTCTTCCAGGATCTTGCGTTCGATGTCCATACCGGACGCGTACCCGCATCCCACCGGAGTAACCACGACCGCTTCGTCGCTACACGGATGCGTCCGAGCGCGGGCGTACGATTGGCGTCGTTGAACGAACTGCGGCGATCCAGACTGCCGGACCGACGACGGTCCATCCTCGCGACGACGTGAGAGGAGAGATTGATGGCCAAGCCGCGTCGTAAGCACCCCCGCACCAAGCTCTTGGCCGAGTGCCCCGACGGCGAGCGGTTCCTCACCGCGATGCAGAAAGCCCTCGGCGAAAACATCTCCTACGAGCCGCTGGGGTACATGCGCCCCGACCGCGTACACGTTTTCGACTTCGACGGTTCGCTGGGACGCGGGATCCTGTTCGAAGTGGATCGCATCGAAGATGGCGAGCCGCAGCGCGAGTGGCATTTCGCGCAGCGCCGCATCGGCGTGGACGTCCGGGGTACCTGGATCATCGACTTGATCTCTGCAGGTTCGGACTCGACGTTCTACGAGCACTTCGAACCCGCAGACGACGACGACCTGCCGCCGACCTTGTTCGCGGACTTCAACTGCTACGCATGCGCGCGGCTCGCCGCGATGGTGGCGCACGTCCCGCCCGGCGAGAGTCTGCCGGCGCTTGGGACGGCACGGCAGCCCGACTTCGTGGAGACTTCGCGCGTGGCCGTGTGGTTCGGCGACGAGCTGTATTACTGCGTCTCCGACGACGAGAGCCCCTCCTACGACGCGGCGCGCGCAGCGATAGGGGCGCGCGATGCGCTCGGAGTGTTCCTCGCCGATCCGGCGTTCGCGCCCTTCTTCTGCTCGGAGTGTGCGGTCGTGTACTGCCCGGCGCATTGGGACGGCACCGGTCCGGCGACCAGCTGCCCCCGCGATCACATGCGCCAGCTGGCGCGCTAGACATCCCACGATGCCTTGCGGCTCCCACTATGGGAGGATGAGCGGATGCGTGTCGCCGTCGCCATCCTCATGAGCGCCGTGATCGGGGGCATCGGCATCGGGATGCTCCGCTCACTGACGGCGCGCACTCCGGTGAACGTCCCGCTGGCCGAGCCGGAGGTGATGCCCGCGAGCGTGCGGGTCACCTTCTGGTGCGAGACCTGCGGGACCGAGGTGCTGCTGCTGCGCAAGGGGTCGGAGGCGCCGCCGCGACACTGCGCCGAACCGATGCTGCGGCGCGAAGAGGTCGCTCGGAACTAGGCTTATCCGTCGACGATGCGCTCGGCGCGCTCGCGGAGCTTCTTGAAGTCCTTGCCGCGGGTATCCGCGATCAGCGAATCGGTCTTCGAGAAGCCCCATCCCTCCAGGCGAACGGTCAGCCGGCCACCACCGAAGACCTTCTTGAGCGAGCCACCGCAGCTCGCGCACGCCGTCGGCTCTTCTTCCGTCGGCAGCACGATGTGCTCGGCGCGTTCACCGCAGCCGGTGCACTTGTATTCGAAGACGGGCATTTATCCACACCCTCGTCCCCAGCTGGGGAAAGATGACACAGCTGTAATTACGCCGTTCGTGCCCGCGCCTATCGCCAGAACACGCCGGCGAAGAAACCGCTGGCGATGAACCCGAACCCGCCGAGCAGTCCCCACAGCGGCGCACCACCCGGAAGCAGGCGTAGGTAGTACAGGACGAGGACGATAACGCCGATCGCCAGCAGGGTGAGCATGAGGATCGGCACCCACGGCGGCGAGGGCTTCGGCTTCGGTTTCGGCGGCGGGATGTACCGCGAGCGCTTGGATCGGGAGACAGGCATGGGGGCTAATATACCGACCACTTCCCGCGCCGCATACACCATGTCCGATACTCCTGATTCTCCCGTCCAGCCCGCGTCCCGTGCGCCCGCCCCGCGCCGGTCGATCGGGCCTTATGTGGTGGTCGCCCTGCTGGGCTTCGCGATCGTGGTCGCGGCGCAGAACCAGCGGCCGGGCTCGCGAACCGGCCGGGCGCGCCTGATCGACCTCATCGCACAGGAGGACGACCGCGCCCGTTCCCTGCGTCGCGAGGTCGACCTTCTGCAGCGCGAGCTCGACGCGGTCGAGCGGCAGAGCGGCCGCGGCGAGGCCCTGGAGTCGCTGCTCTCCCAGGTCGGACGGCTCGGGATGCTCGCCGGTCTCAAGGAGGTCCAAGGCCCCGGCCTCGAAGTGACGCTGCGCGACTCGACGCTTCGTCGTGCACCCAGCGGGGACCCCAATGATCTGGTGATCCACGAGCAAGACCTTCAGGCGATCGTGAACGCGCTGTGGGGCGGCGGCGCGGAAGCGATGGCGATCAACGGAGAGCGCATCACATCCGAGTCCGCGGTTCGGTGCGTCGGCAATACGTTGCTGTTGCACGGGTCGGTGTATGCGCCGCCGTACCGCATCAAGGCCATCGGGCCGGTGGGGGGGCTGCGCGCGGCGCTTGATCGGGATCCGCTGGCGGCGCGCTTCGCCGCGCTCGCGCAGGACCTGCGTCTGGGCTACACGGTCAACACTGCCTCGCTCGCGCTGCCGGCGTTCCGCGGGCTCATCTAGAAAGGCATCGAGCACGTTTGGTCTGACGCCACGACGTGCGCGAGTATGAGGCGCGCCAACCGACAAGGAGGCAACGCGGTGGAGAAGATCTGGCAGAAGTCATACCCGCCCGGCGTTCCGGCCGAGCTCGAGATCCCCAACCAGTCCCTCAGCGACCTTCTCTCTGCATCCGTGCGCGACTTCCCCGGCAACGTCGCGGTGGACTTCGAAGGCAACAAGCTGACCTACAAGCAACTCGGCGAGCTCGTCGACAAGTTCGCGAGCGTGCTGTTGGACATGGGCGTCGGCAAGGGCACGCGAGTTGGCACGCTCATGCCGAACTGCCCGCAGGTCGTGGTCGCGTACTACGGCGCGATGCGCGTCGGCGCGGTGGTGGTGTGCAACAACCCGCTCTACACCGAGCGCGAGCTCGAGCATCAGGTGAACGACTCCGGGGTCGAGGTCATGGTCACCCTCGACCTGATGTACGACAAGATCCGCGCGATCCGTAACGAGTGTCCGAAGCTACGCGAGGTCATCGTCACGAGCGTGTTCGACAACTTCAGCGGCATCAAGGCGTTCCTCGGGCCGAAGCTCAAGAAGGACGCGTGGAAGGCGATCCCGTCCACCGAGCCGGTGCGTTCGTGGAAGACGTTGATGGCCAAGGCGCGCGGCGGCACGACGCCGGCGACGATCGATCCAGCCAACGACCTCGCGCTGCTGCAGTACACGGGCGGCACCACCGGCGTGTCCAAGGGTGTGATGCTGACCCATCGCAACCTCGTGGCGAACATCACCCAGGCGCGCGCCTGGATCACCGACCTGCAGCCCGGCAAGGAAGTTGTTCTGTGCGCGCTCCCGTTGTTCCACTCGTACGGACAGACGATGTGCATGAACGTGGGCGTCGGCATCGGCGGGACGCTGGTGCTTGTGCCGAACCCGCGCGACCTGGCCCACGTCCTCAAGACCATCGGGCGCACCCATCCGACGATCTTCCCGGGTGTCCCGACGCTGTACGCGAACCTGCTGCAACACCCCGATCTGTCGAAGTACGACATGAAATCGATCCGCGTGTGCGGAAGCGGCGCGGCGCCGCTGCCGCTGGAGGTTCAGCAGCGCTGGGAGGAGGTCACGGGCGGCAAGCTCGTCGAGGGATACGGGTTGTCCGAGACGTCTCCGCTGACGCACATGAATCCCATCTATGGCAAGCGCAAGATCGGCACGATCGGTCTCCCGGTGCCGGGTACGGAGTGCAAGCTCGTGGACGTCGACGATCCGTCCAAGGAGATCAGCGCGCCGGGGCCGGGCGAGCTGTGCCTTGCCGGCCCGCAGGTGATGAGTGGCTACTGGAACAAGCCCGAGGAGACCGCCGAGGTCATCCGCGACGGCTGGCTGCACACCGGCGACGTCGCCGAGATCGACGAGGAGGGTTTCTTCAAGATCGTCGACCGCAAGAAGGACATGATCATCGTCGGCGGCTTCAACGTGTACCCGCGTGATGTCGAAGAGGTGCTGTACGCGCATCCCAAGGTGCTCGAGTGCGCGGTGATCGGTGTGCCGGACCCGCGCAGCGGCGAGACGGTCAAGGCGTTCATCGTCCTGAAGCCGGGGCAGTCGGGAACGATCGAGGAGTTCGATGCGTACTGCCGCGAGAACCTCACCGGCTACAAGATCCCGAAGGCGATCGAGTTCCGCGACGACTTGCCGAAGACGATGATCGGGAAGGTCCTGCGGCGCGCGCTGGTCGAAGAGGAGAAAGCGAAGCGCGCCGCTTCCGCGTGATCGCCGCAACCCGCGTGAGATCCGCCCGCGCGCCGGCGCCGAGCAACCCTACGTGCCGGATAGGGGTACCACTCGCCTGAGTTGACGCCTGGAGTTGATTCCGCAGGTCACCACTTCCCGTTCTTCCCGCTGCATCAACTCAGGCGAGTGGTTGGGCCTCGCGCTATCTGGCTCCCCTCGTGGCACTCCGCGCGCCGCGCAATTGCACAAGAGCGCTCCTTCGCGCGCTGCTACGCTGCGGCGCATGGACGAACGCATCCTCGTCGTAGACAACTACGACTCATTCACCTACAACCTCGTGCAGGAGCTCGCCGAGCTCGGCGCGCAGCCGCACGTCGTGCGCAACGCCGCCATCACCCTTGACGACGTCCGCGAGTTCGGCCC
>JBKJXT010000406.1:0-12123 GCA_046716205.1 Actinomycetota bacterium | reverse complement strand
CCGACGACCGCCGCCTCGGCCACGGCAGGATGATCCACGAGGGCGGATTCCACCTCGGTCGTGGAGATGCGATGCCCCGCGACGTTCATCACGTCGTCCACGCGACCCATGAACCAGTAGTCGCCGTCGACGTCCTGCCTGCAGCCGTCCCCGGCGAAGTAACGGCCGGGGAAGCGCGACCAGTAGGTCTCTTTGTACCGCTCCGGGTCGCCCCAGATCCCGCGCAGCATCGACGGCCACGGTTCGGTGATCGTGAGGTACCCGCCGCTCGTGCCCGGTGTCACGGGGTTGCCGGACTCGTCGACGATCTCGGGGAAGACGCCGGGGAAGGCCTTCGTCGCCGATCCGGGCTTCAACGTCGTCAGCCCCGGAAGCGGGCTGATCATGATCGCGCCCGTCTCGGTCTGCCACCACGTATCCACCACGGGACAGCGCGACGCGCCGATATGGGTGTGGTACCACATCCACGCCTCGGGATTGATCGGCTCACCCACGCTGCCCAGCAGACGCAGCGACGTCAGGTCGTGCTTGTTCGGGTAATCCTCGCCCCACTTCATGAATGCGCGGATCGCGGTCGGCGCGGTGTAGAGGATCGACACGCGATAGCTCTCGATGATCGACCAGATGCGATCCTTGTCCGGCCAGTCGGGCGCACCCTCATACAGCACGCCGGTGGTGTGGTTCGCGAGCGGTCCGTACACGATGTAGGAGTGACCGGTCACCCACCCGATGTCCGCAGCACACCAGTACACGTCGTCGCGCTTGATGTCGAAGATCATGCGGTGCGTCGTTGCCGCGCCGGTGAGGTAGCCGGCGGTGGTGTGCACGATGCCCTTCGGCTTGGCCGTGGTTCCCGACGTGTACAGCGTGAAGAGCACGTCCTCGGCATCCATCTCCTCGGGCACGCACTGCGTCGGGGATCCCTCGACGACGTCGTGGTACCAGACGTCTCGCGGCGCGGTGAAGGGCACGTCCTCCCCCGTCCGCCGCACGACGACGACATGTTCGATCGAGGGACACTGCGCGATCGCGTCGTCCGCGTTGATCTTCAACGGGACGACGGCGCCCCGGCGGTATCCACCGTCGGCGGTGATCACGGCCTTCGCCTGTGCGTCGTTGATGCGCCCGGCGAGCGCCTCCGACGAGAACCCGCCGAACACCACCGAGTGGATCGCGCCGATGCGCGCGCACGCGAGCATCGCGACGGGGAGCTCGACGATCATCGGCATGTAGATCGCGACACGGTCGCCCTTGCCGATCCCCAAGGTGCGCAGCGCGTTGGCGAATCGGCACACCTCGTGCAACAGCTCTTGATACGTCACGACCCGCTTGTCGCCCGGCTCGCCCTCGAAGTAGTAGGCCACCTTGTCGCCGCCGCCGGCGCGCACGTGCCGGTCGAGGCAATTCGCGCTGACGTTCAGGGTGCCGCCGATGAACCACTTGGCGAACGGCAGCTCCCACTCCAGCACGGTCTGCCACGGCGTGAACCACTCCAGCGTGGAGGCTTGCTCGGCCCACCATCCCTGATAGTCGGCGCCGGCCCGGTCGTAGACGCTCAGATCGTCGGCGACCGCCCGGGACGCGAACTCCGCGGGTGGCGGGAACGTCCGTGTCTCGTCGAACAACGCCTCGATGGTGCGTTCGTCAGCCATGCCCCTCCTCGCCTCCGGCGCCGAATCATACGAGCAGGGCGGACCGCGACGGCAAGCGATCGCGGCTTCCTTGACACTGCAGGAGCAGCCAACCTAGGCTCGCGTGCGGTTCGGCCAATCATCGCGGTTCACATCGCAGCTCCGACAACAAGGGGGAGCACGTGCGCAACCGCGTCGTCATATCGAGGATCGCCCCAGCACTCGTGCTGCTGGTGTTGGTCGCCACCGCGTGGCCGAGCACCGCTAAGGACGACGGTGACACCAAAGCAGCATCCAACCTTCTCAAGACGGTCACCGATCGCGGCCGCCTCTCGTGTGGCGTCAACAACGCGGTACCGGGCTTCGGATTCGTGGATGCCCAGGGCGCCTTCTCGGGCTTCGATATCGAGTTCTGTCGCGTCGTGGCCGCCGCCGTGCTCGGCGATGCCACCAAGGTCGACTTCAAGCCTCTGACCGCCGAGCAGCGTTTCACCGCTTTGCAGTCGAGCGAAGTAGACGTACAGATCCGCAACACGACCTGGACGGCCAAGCGCGACGGCGCCGAAGGCGCGGCCTTCGCGACGACAACCTTCTACGACGGCCAGGGCATGATGGTTCGCGCGGGCAGCAACTACCGCAGCCTCGAAGACATGCAGAACACGACGATCTGCGTGCTCTCCGGTACGACGACCGAGCTCAACCTCGAGTCGCAGTTCCGGTCGCTCGATATCACCTACAAGCCGTTGTCGTTCGAGAACAACGAAACGCTCCAGCAAGCGTTCACGCGCAAGCGGTGCCAGGGGTGGACCTCGGACAAGTCGCAGCTGGCCGGCGTGCGGTCGGCGTTCCCGGCATCTGAGGGCGGACCCGATGCGTTGCGCATCCTCGACGTCACGATGTCGAAGGAGCCGCTCGGGCCGGTCGTGCGGGACGGGGATCAGGATTGGTTCGACGCCGTGAACTGGGCAGTGCTCGCGACGATCCAGGCCGAGGAGTTCGAGATCACGAAGGCCAACGTCGACAGTGTGCGGACCTCGAGCACGAGTCCCGAGATCCAGCGCTTCTTGGGTGTCACGCCGTCGGCGACCAGTCCGAGTCCCGGCGCGACCACGAGTCCGGCAGCCCCGACCGCCTTCGACCCGGGGTTGAGCCTCCCGGTTGACTTCGCGTATCAGGTCGTCAAGCTCGTTGGGAACTACGAGGAGATCTACAACCGCACCGTTGGTCCCTCGACGCCCCCTGGTCTCGCACGCGGCGTGAACGCGCTGTGGACCGACGGCGGACTGATGTACGCACCGCCCTACCGCTAACCCGTGCAACGACCGCGTCGCGGTGGGTCGATCGTCGGTCCAGGCCGGCGGCGCCCATCGCCGTGGCGCGACGTCCGTGTTCTGCGGCTCGCGGTGCAGGCGGCGATCCTCGCAGCCGTCTTTGGGATCTACTGGTACTTCGCCGGCAACCTGCTGACCAATCTCGACCGGCAGGGTATCGGCACCGGGTTCGAGTTCCTCGATCAGCCCGCGGGCTTCGCGATCGCGGACTCGGGGTTCGACTCTCGCAGCACGGTCGCGCGCGCGATGCGCGTGGGTGTCCTGAACACCCTGCGCGTCGCGACCGTCGGCATCGTGTTCGCAACCCTCATCGGCGTCAAGGTCGGGATCGGACCGCTGTCGCGGAACTTCCTCGTGCGGCGCGCGTCGGCGTTGTACGTCGAAGGACTGCGCAACGTCCCGGTCGTGGTGGTCATCGTGTTCATGTACACCGCGGTCGTACTCAAGCTCCCAGAGATCGAGGCCCCGGGTGGCCGCGAAGGCCTGGTCGTGTTGTCCAACAGCGGCGTCGTCGTGCCGTGGCTGCGCGCATCCGATGCCGTCGGTGGCTTCCGGCTGTCGATCATCGCGGCGATCGTGGTCGCTGTGGTGGTGGGGTGGTGGCGGACGCGTAGCTTCGACGCGACGGGTACACCGCACCACCGGGTCCTGTGGGGCCTGGGGGTCTTCGCCGCGACCACCGCCGTCGCGTACGTGGTGTTCGACACACCGGTCGCGTTCTCGCTGCCCCAGCGTGACGGTTTGGTCGTCGATGGTGGGATCCGGCTCGGGCCGGAGTTCGCGGCGTTGGTGATCGCACTCGTGCTCTATACGGCGAGCCACATCGCCGAGATCGTCCGCGGCAGCATCCAAGCGGTGCCGCACGGACAGAGCGAGGCCGCCACGGCACTCGGGCTGACCTCGTTCCAGCGCACTCGGTTCGTCGTGTTCCCGCAGGCGCTACGGATCATGATCCCGCCGGTCGCGAACCAGTACCTCAACCTCGCGAAGAACTCTTCGCTCGCGGTCTTCATCGCGTTCCCTGAGATCACGCGGATCACCGGGATCGTCATCAGTCAGGGCAACCCGGCCATGCAAGCGATCGTCGTGCTCATGCTGATCTACCTCGTGATCTCGCTGTCGATCTCGCTGATCACCAACATCGTGAACCGGTCGCTGCGCCTGGAGGTGCGCGCGTGATCGAGGGCGTTCGGCTCGAAGAGCCGCTGCCGCCGCTCCCACCGAGGGAGCGTCGCCTCCCCCCGCGCGAGTGGATGCGAGCGAACCTGTTCTCGGATCCGCTGAACACGGTGTTGACGGTCGCGTTCTCGATCGTGATGGCGTGGGCCGCCACCAAGGCGGTGCGCTTCGTGTTGTTCACCGGGCAATGGGCTGTCGTGCGCGCGAACCTGACCAACTTCATGGTTGGGTTCTTCCCACGCGACGAACTGTGGCGCGCGTGGGCCGCCGCGTACGTCATCGTTGCGTCGATCGGCCTGCGGTGGGGAGCGCTGCGCGCGCTCGACGTCGCCCGCGCGCTGTCGCTACGGACCATCGCGCGCGGAGGCTGGCCCCTCGGGCTGTTCGCCGTCGTGGTGATCACGTTGAGCGCCTCGATCGTGCCGGCGCTGCTGATCCTCGGCCTGGTCGCGACGCTCACAGCGGCCCGGCTCGCCGGGCGGTACCTGCCGCGCCGGGTGGCGCGCTGGTCGAACCTGATCCTGATCCTCGGCCTGCTGGTCGCGTACGAGACCGTCGCCGGGTTCGGTGGCGTGGGGATCGACCAGTGGCGCGGACTGCTGCTGACGGTGTTCCTTGCCGTCGCGGGGATCGTGCTGTCGTTCCCGCTCGGTGTTTTGCTCGCGCTCGGGCGGCGCTCGACGCTTCCTGCGGTGCGGCTGGTGTCGGTCGTCTACATCGAGCTGATCCGCGGCGTGCCGTTGATCACCTTGCTGTTCATGGCGGCGTTCACCCTGGGGTTCTTCCTGCCGCCTGGCTCACGAACGCCGAGCCTCGTCTTGCGCGCGCTTGTCGCCATGGTGGTGTTCACGTCCGCCTATGTGGCGGAGATCGTGCGCGGGGGTCTGCAGTCGGTGCCGCGAGGACAGGTCGAGGCGGCGCAGGCGCTTGGGCTGACGGCATGGCGCGTGACAGCGTTCATCGTCCTGCCGCAAGCCTTGCGGGCGGTGATCCCCGCGATGGTGGGCCAATTCATCAGCCTGTTCAAGGACACATCGCTCGCCGCCGGGATCGGCCTGGTCGAGCTTCTCGGCATCGCGGAGGAGGCCACGGGCCAAGCGGAGTTCATCGGTCGCCAGGCAGAGAGCCTCGCGTTCATATCGCTGGTGTACTGGGTGGGCGCATACTGGATGTCGCGAACGAGTCAGCGGCTCGAGCAACGGGTGGGAGTGGGGGTGCGATGAGCGATCCGGCAGGCGAGTCGATGGTGGTGTGCCAGGGCGTCGAGAAGTGGTTCGGCGGATTCCAGGCTCTTAAGGCCGTCGATCTGAAGGTCGCGCGCCAGGAAGTCGTTGTCGTGCTGGGGCCGTCGGGGTCGGGGAAGTCGACGCTCATCCGATGCATCAACCGGCTCGAGAAACACGATCGCGGCCGGATCGTCGTGGATGGGCGCGAGCTGACCGATGACATCGGCGACATCCAGGTGGTCCGTCGCGAGGTGGGGATGGTCTTCCAGCAGTTCAACCTCTTCCCGCATCTCACGGTGCTCGACAACGTGACCCTCGCCCCGCGACAGGTGCGCCGCTGGCCCAAGCGCAAGGCCGAAGAGGTCGCGATGGAGATGCTCGAACAGGTGCGCATCCCCGAACAGGCGAAGAAGTATCCGGGTCAGCTCTCGGGAGGACAGCAACAGCGGGTCGCGATCGCGCGTGCGCTGGCGATGCAGCCCAAGATGATGTTGTTCGACGAACCGACGTCGGCGTTGGACCCGGAGATGATCAAGGAGGTCCTCGATTCGATGCGCGAGCTCGCGCGATCGGGGATGACGATGATCGTCGTGACCCACGAGATGGGCTTCGCGCGCGAGGTGGCCGACCGGATGGTGTTCATGGACGCCGGTCAGGTCGTCGAGGAAGGCACGCCGGAGCACTTCTTCACGTCGCCACGCGAGGACCGCACGAAGCTGTTCCTGTCGCAGATCCTCTGAGCCATCCGGCGACAGAGGTTCGCCCGGGCGAGAGGACAAGCGACGCATTGCTGCTGGAGGCAGCAGAGAGTTTCGCAACGTTGCGTCGCCCGATAGACGCATGGCCTCGATATCCAGCCAGTCCTTCGCCCGGTCGAATGCCGCCTTGGCCACGATCAGGTGTTCCGCCGTAAGGATCGGGATCGTCGCATCGCCGAACGGCACGTTGCGCGCCCACGAGCGCATCGCGTCGTGGACGGGGTCGTAGGCGAAGAACACATCGACGGGGGAGCGTCCCCACCACGCGCGCATCTGGCGGTGGTCGCCACCGCCGCGCTGTCGGGGATGTCGGCGACCCCGAGCCTTCGCGCGCGGCTCCCGACGACACCCTGGCGGAGTTCCATCTTTGGGACGAAGGGGAGGCTGATCTAGCGGTTCGTTCGCTGGCCGTCGAAGCCGTCGCACACGACACCGACATCGGAACCGTCGACACGACCCAGGAGCTGGACTTCTCCTTCGAGGTCGATAGCGCGTCGCGATGGTGGCGCGTCAATGCCGATTGGACGCTGGAGCTCTGCCCGAGGTCCCTGCCGAGCGGGAGCCCCGCCTGCCGCACCGCGACCGGACGAGAGTGGGTGTACAACTTCGAGACGGCGACCATCGTTCATCGCTTCACCGCGCCCGGCGTCGGCAACTTCACCGCGACGTTGCGCGTGCGGCCGGTACGTGAGGGAGATCCGAACCCCGGCAACGACGTCCGAAGCATCGAGTTCGTGGTCGTCGTAAGCACGAGCGGCTGAGGCGTTCGCCTCCTGGATCCTTCCGGGGCCCGCGATTCGCCTCATCGAACCGCGTGGGCATTATCATCTGCGAACGGCCGACCTCGGCTGCCACTTCTATGACAAACACGACGAAGACGAAGACCAACGCTCCTCCGGTGCCGATCGCCGTCGAAGACGTCGGCATCGAGTTCGCCATCGATCATCGTGCCCGGAGGCGGAGCGGCGGATGAGCGGTTCCGTGAAGCGGTTCATGCGAGCGGGCGTCGAGCTGCTCTCTCCACCGCGCCGCACGGCGCTGCGCACGTTGGTGCGCGCGGGGCGTGCCTTGATGAACGGGTCGCCGCCGAACCCCAGCCCTGGCGCCCCCGCGCCGCCCCCACCGGTCTCGCTTGCGAAGAGCTATCCACGGATCTTCCGCCTGACGCCCCGCCCGGAGCCGGTCGCCGAGTCGTGGCCTGAGCCGCCGATCGACCCGGAAAAGTCGATGGGGAGCGTCGTGCAGAGCATCTACGAGCCCGGTGAGGCAGCAGATCGCTACGACGTCGATCTCTTCGAGCGGCTCAACAAGGAGTACGAGACGAAGCCCGTCAATCCGGCTCCCGCGCAGTACCGCGGCCGGCCGATGACCGAGGCGGCACGTCGTCACGTCTCCTGGGCGCATGGGATGATCGACCTGCGCGGCAAGCGCGTGCTCGAGATCGGGTGCGGCAGCGGCATCGAGGTGTGGCTGATGGCGCACCATCTCCAGGCCGACGCCTACGGCGTCGACGTCGTCGAACGCGAGGCATGGGCCTCGCTGCGAGGTCCGCGAGCGCATCTCGAGTGTCGGGACCTCGCGCAGCACAACCCGTACCCGGACGACTTCTTCGACCGCGTCGTCTCGTTCGCGGTGTGGGAGCATGTCATCCACCCCTTCAAGCTCTTGCAGGAGACCTACCGGATCATGAAGCCCGGCGGGCTGCAGTTCTTGAGGGCCAACCTGTACCGGGGCGCTCTCGCGAGCCATCGCTATCACGACGTGTTCTTCCCGTGGCCGCACCTGCTGTTCACCGACGAGGTCTTCCGCGAGTACTACCGGCGCATCGGCAAGCCTGAGAAGCGCGCCGCGTGGGTGAACAAGTTGACCTGGACGCAGTACGAGCGATACATCGAGATGGCGGGTTTCGAGATCAAGTCGCTGGACTTCACGGAGCGTCCCCTCGACGAGGAGTTCTACACACGCTTCGAGGACATCCTCGGCCGGTACCCGAAGTGGGACCTCACCAAGGAGTTCTTCACGGCCGTTCTGCAGAAGCCGTCCTGACCGCTGTGTCGTTCGAGGGGGTCGTGCGCGCTATCGGGTCAACGATGTGATCGCCGGATCGGCTCGCATCACGCGCCGAACCGCGATCGTGGTCGTGCTGGGATTCGTCGGGGTCGTTCAGTCGCTGTTGGTGCAGCCACCCGAGGCGCGCGACCCACTCTACGACGAGTTGCGGTTCGAACTGTGGACGTCCAACCTCGTCGACCGCGGATTCTACGGCGACACCCCCGACCAGTTCCCGGCGCGCGAGGAGATGCGGGCCGTCGGCTATCGCGCGTACGTTCCTCCCGGATACGTATTCTTCCTCGCCGCGCTCCGGAAACCGTTCGGATCCGGCCCGGCACCGCTGCGGGTCGCCCAAGCGCTCCTGGTGGGGATCGCGATCGTTGTCTCATCGCTGACCGCGGCGCGCCTGTTCGGCGATCTCGCTGCGATCGTCACGGCGGGAGCTCTGATCGCGACCGGTGTGCTGGCGACGTACTCGTCGTTCGCGCTCTCGGAGCTCCTCGCCGCGACGACCTTGATCTGCTCGGTATGGCTGACGCTGGTCGGACGTGATCGCCGATCGGTCCCGGTCTTCGCGGCTGCCGGAACGTTGCTTGGAGCCTCGATCTTGGTGCGGCCTCAAGTACTGCTGCTGCCTATCGCGGTCGCGGTCTGGTGCGTGGTGGCGAACCGACACGCTCGGGCGGGTGCGATCGCCGCGCTGGCGTTCGCGGCGGCGTGCGGCGCGGTCGTCGCACCATGGACCGCCCGCAACTACGCGCAACTAAACGCGTTCGTGCCGGTGTCGACTTACACCTGGATCAACTTCTGGCTGGTCAACCACGAAGGCGCGGACGGCATCTTCCGCAGGCCCGAGCGCGACATCGGCGAGGAGGCGGTGCGTGAGATCCGGTCGCACGGCGAGGTCGCGCAGGATCTGCTCTGGCGCGACCTGGCCTTGGACTGGGTCCGCGAGCACCCCGGCGACGCCGCGCGCGGATGGATCCGCAACGGACGGCGCTTCGTCGGCGATCGAGACAGTGTGATCACTCGCTGGTACCGCTTGCGCGGCGCGCGCGTACCACGCGTGGACGACCGATGGTTGTTCGCCGTCGCGTTCGCCGGGGGCCTCGTCGCGGCCGCCCGCCGCCGATGGAACTGGGATGTGGTGTTGCTGGGAGGCGTCGCCTTGTATTTCGTGGCGTTCTTCTGCTTCTTCGTGCCGACGGCTCGCTTCCGGGTCGGCGTGCTGCCGGTGGTCGCCGTCCTTGCAGGCGGGTCGATCGAGTACGCCGTTCGCTTGATGCGCGCGCCGCGCATCCGAAGGGGCCACGCCTCGCCGGCGGCGCCCTGACCCGTCGTGCTCAGGAGCCGCGCAGCTTGCGCACCGCGTCGCGGGCCTTGCGGGCCACCCGCGAGGCGCCGGTGCCGCTTGCCGGTGGAGGTCCGGCCGCAGGAGGCGCGCCGCGGTGCTCGAGGCGTCGCTCCAGGTCGGCGATGCGGACGTTCAGGCCCCGGATGCGCTCCTCCAGCAGAGGCACCTTGTCCTTGGCCGGGGTCGAGACCCACTCAGGGAACGTCGCGTAGATCCGTTTCACCGGCTCTCGGTAGATCGGCTCGAGCGCAGCGGCGACCACAGCCGCGTCGTGGTGGGTCTGCACGTACGCGCGCCCTTGCTCGCCGAGCGCCCGGCGCCGAGGCGAGTCCTGGATCAGCGCGCCGAGCTCCTGCGTGAAGGCATCCGGATCGGCGCTCACCGTCGGCAGATCGGGATGGGCTTCGAAAACTTCGGGGCGGATGCGCGCGATGACGGGCTTGCCCATCGCCATCGCCTCGAGGCCGCTCACCTCGTAGTCGCCCATCAACAGGTTGTCCACGATGATGTCCGCGTCGGCATAGAGCGCCTTGAGCTCGGTGTTGGTCATCGACCCGCCTTCGACGAAGCGGAAGTTGAGCCGCTCCTTGAGCTCTTCGACCCCCCGCAGCACGAACTCACTCCCCTTCGTCGCGCGGCTGGAGGGTATGTGGACGACGAGGGGTTCGCGCTCGCGAACCGGCCCGGTCATCTCGTAGCTCGCCACGTCGATGGTCTTGGGAACGTAGACGGCGTCCGGCACGAGCGACGTGTTGAGCACCGACGCGACGATGAGGCGGTCGCAGTACGTGCGGAGCACTTGCAGCGACCGATCGATCCGGGCTTCGTCGCTGGGCACGTCGGCGAACCGATAGAAGCTCCACGGGTCCTCCGCTTCGTGGATGCTGCGCTTGCGGATGTCGGTTCCGTGGAAGGTCATCACGACCTTCTTCCCGAGCGCTCGAAGCACGGGCAGATCCCAATACCACGGCAAGCCGTTCACCGGCCAGATCAGCGAGCGCCCGAAGTGGAGATGGAACACGTCGAAGTTCGCGTTCAACGCGTCCTGGAACCGAGCAACGAGTACCGCGGGATCGTGATGTTCCTCGATGTATCGGTCGGCGGGGAATCCGTAAGGATTCGCTCCGTACTGCCACACCTCTGTCTGGTGGCCCAGCGCGCGCAGGCCGACCGCGGTCGCCCATGCTTGGTTCGCGATGTTCCGCGGGGCCTGGAGGATCCGCATAGAGAAAGCGCTAAGCCCGGGGGGCTTTCGTCGAAAGGATCTCTTCGTAGAGCAGGCGGTACCGCTCCCCGTTGCGCCGCCATGTGCGTTCCTGCGTCACCCAGGCTCTCGCCTCGTCGCCGAACTTGCGACGGACATCTGGATTCTCCACCAGGACGCGCGCCTGCGCCGCGAGATCCTCGAAGTCGTCTGCCCGGAACGACATGCCCCGGACGCCGGGCGCGACCACCTCGACGAGCGCACCGACATCGCTGACGAGCATCGCGCGCTCCATCGCCATCGCCTCGAAAGGCTTGAGCGGCGTAACGAGCCTGCACACGCGGAGGTTCCGGCGGGGGACGACGAACACGTCGATCAGCGAGTAGTGCTCCAGGATCTGCTCGTGGGGAACGCGCCCGACGAGCTTCACCTCCTGCGCGATCCCCAGCTCTCCGGTGAGGGCGCGCAGTCGCTCAAGCTCAGGCCCGTCGCCGACCACGAGGCCGCCCACGTCGAGGCCCTCGGCGCGCAGCCGGTGGATCGCGCGCAGCAGCAAGTCGACGCCTTCGAACGCGACCAGCGTCGAGATGTAGCCCAGGACGACCTTCTCCTGGAGGCCGAGCGAACGCGCGAGCGCCTCGTTGCGCACGCGCGGCGTGAACTTATCGACGTCTACCGCGTTGGGGATCACGGCAACGCGATCGGCGTCGATGCCGCGTGCGACGATGTCATCCTTCATGACCTCTGCGAGCGTGACGACGCGGTCCGCCCCGCGCATCAGGCGCACCTCCGTGTCGGACAGCGCTTGGAACAACTCCGTGCCTGCGGCTGCGTCGCGATCCGAGGACCACGAGTCTTCCCGGAAGCCGCGTACCTCATAGACCATCGGGAGCGAGAAATGCCGCTTCAGCGCGAGCCCGACCATCGCGTTGTAGTAGCTCGTCGCAGGCTGCAGGATGGCCGGCCGGGTTTCCTCAACGACCTTCGCGGCCGCCGCCGCGTAGCGAGTCAGGTACTGGTCGTCGGGGAGACTCTTGACCTCGGCCGGGGCGAGCAGCCGGTGGTGGGGTATGCCGTCCACGTGCTCAAGTGCTCCCGAAGGCGTGACGCCGTCGATCAATGGAAATCCGAGCCGCGTGACGGCAACCGGATCGAGTCCGACCTCGCGCTGTCCCAGCAGCGTGTAGTAGGAGCGGACGGTGTAGCCGGACTGCCACTGCGGCAGGGTGCGCTCCAGGAGGTGGAGCACACGGGTATCGCCGGCGGGCTCGAGCGCGGTCGGCGTGCCGGGTACGACCGGCAGCCAATCACCTTTCAATGTCGTGATGAGTCCTTGCAGGCGAGCCTCGCGGACCGGGTAGCGCTCGTCGTCTTTGAGGGTACGAGCA
>JBKJXT010000405.1:0-4025 GCA_046716205.1 Actinomycetota bacterium | reverse complement strand
CCCCCTGGTACTCCCAGCTGTACGCGAGCGTGACGGCCGCTGACCGGCCGCCGGTCGGGTGAGCGGCCCGGACCCCCGCGACCGGCACGCCGTCGGGCTCCAGCTGGGCCGGGAGCCGAGGGCGATGACCGCGGTCGCGCACCGGTGCCCGTGCGGCCTGCCGGACGTCGTCGAGACGCGCCCGCGGCTGGGCGACGGCACGCCGTTCCCGACGCTGTACTACCTCACCTGCCCGGTCGCCGTGCGCGACGTCGGCAGGCTCGAAGCCACCGGGACGATGCACCAGATGAACGACCGGCTCGCCCAAGACGAGGATCTGCGCGCCGCGTACGAAGAAGCGCACGAGCGCTACCGCGCGCAGCGTGACTCGCTCGCACAGCTCGAGGACCCGATGACCGCGGGCGGGATGCCCACGCGGGTGAAGTGCTTGCACGCCCTGTACGCGCACGAGGTCGCGGACGGTAACCCGATCGGCGCGCAGGTGCGCGAAGCGATCGAGCCCATCGCGTGTCCCGGGCCCTGTGTGGAAAACGGTGTGCGCGTCGGAGGTCATCCCGGATACGCCGGCAAGAAGCGACGGCGCTGATGCGCGTCGGGGTGATCGACGTCGGGACGAACTCGGTGCGATTGCTGGTGACCGATGGCGAGCATGATCTTGAGCGCGACCTGAACATCACCAGGCTCGGCGAGGGCGTTGACGCCGCCCGCATCCTCGGAGACAAGCCGATGACGCGGACCGCCGATGCGATCGGTGATTACGTCTCCCGCGCGGTCGCCCACGACGTCGCCCGCATCCGCGTGATCGCGACGAGCGCGGTCCGTGATGCGACCAACCGAGACGCGTTCCTCGACTTGGTCGAGCGGCGAACCGGCCAGCGCCCGGACCTGCTATCGGGGGACGAGGAGGCCCAGCTCGGGTTCGCGGGCGCCACGGCGGCGATCGAGGCGCCGGCGCCGTACCTGGTGTGCGACATCGGGGGAGGCTCGACGGAGCTGGTGCTTGGCACGGATGCTGCTGATCGGTTCATCTCTCTGGACATCGGCAGCGTGCGCCTCACCGAGCGTCACGTGCGTAACGACCCTCCGCGCGACGCGGAGGTCGATGCGATGCGCACCGATGCGGATCACGTGTTGGACGATGGTGTTCGAGTCATCGGCGACGGTGCGATCGGAACGTTCGTGGGGCTCGCGGGAACCATCACGACCGTCGCGGCGATCGATCTGGATCTCGACGGCTACGACCGCGATGCGATCCATCACCACAGACTGTCGCGTGCCGCGATCGTCTCGATCCGCGAGCGCTTGGTCGCGATGACGAGCGAGGAGCGCCGCGGCCTGCCGGCGATGCCGCGAGGGCGCGAGGACGTGATCGTTGGCGGCGTGGTGATCCTCGAGCAGGTCATGACGCGGTTCGGTCTGCAGACGTGTCTAGTCAGCGAGTCGGACATCCTGGACGGAACTGCCCGAGCGCTGCTGCGCGCGCCTCGATAGGGTTCGCCACTCGTTTCCATCTCGAGGAGCAGATATGCGAACGCGTGGTGCGCACCTGGCGCGCCGTCGCCGGACGGCGCAGTTGGCGCTCGCCCTCGCGGCGATCCTCCCGCTGCAGGTCGCGCTCCTGGTCACGCGACGGCAACCCGACCCTCCGTCGGTCGTTCCTGCGGCCGCACCTTCCCAGATCATCACACCAACGCCGTCACCATCTCCCACGCCGTCTCGGTCCCCGGCGGCGCGCCCGGCGCCTGCACGTCCCAAGGCCCCTTCGCGCGCCGCCGTTTTCGCAGGGCTCGGCGCCTGGATCGATGTCTACGACTTCCGCGCGGTTACCCCTCGCGACGCCGTTGCGGTGATGAAGGCGAACGGCGTTGGCACGCTTTACATCCAGACGGGCCGGCACAACACGCCGTCGTCGGTTGCGCCGGAGGTCGGGCCGTGGCTGCGCGAAGCACACCGGGCGGGCCTGAAGGTTGTGGGCTGGTACCTCCCCGGCTATCGGGAGCTCGACCGCGACGTCGCGCGAAGCGTCGCGGTGCAGCGTTACCGGTACCGCGGTCATCGGTTCGACGGTCTGGGGATCGACATCGAAGACAAGTCACTGGTCCGGCACGTTCCGACATGGAACGCCCGCGTCGCCGAGCACGCGGCTGCGGTCCGCGCTCGGACGCGCGGGTTCCCACTCGCGGCGATCACGCCAACGCCGATCGGGATGGCGGTTGCTCCATCGCGGTGGGCCGGGTTCCCGTGGCGGGAGCTCGGTCGCTCCTCGGACGCGGTGATGCTGATGAGCTACTGGAGCTACCGCTCCCGCTGCCCCGAGGTCACCGAACACTGCGCCTACGGCTACACCGCCGGCAACATCCGGCGGACCCGCCAGCTGATCGAGGACCGCAAGCTTCCGATCCACATCATCGGCGGCGTCGCCGACCTCATCACCCCCACCGACGTGGCCGACTTCGTTCGTGCTTCCAAGGAAGCGGGAGCCTACGGCGCGAGCCTGTACGACTTCCGAACGACCGCCCCCGGCTTCTGGACCCTGCTGAGGGCGATCGCACGCTGAACGGCGCGGGCAGCTAGTTCCGGTTCGACCGGATCACCCCTGAATCAGACGGTCTAGGTGATTCCTTGCGAGGGCGCGCATCGCTACCCTCACGGGGGTGGGACGCCCGGGTGACTTCCGCAGCCTGTATCTCGGACAATTCGAGCATGCCACGGCGGAGAAGCTCGCCGCGGCACTGGAAGAAGCAGGGATCGGCTGGCTCTTCAAACAGTCGGGCGGGATCGCGAAGTGGTTCTTCGCAGGCGAATGGGGCGTTCGCATCTTCGTCGATGGATCGCGCATCGATGAGGCACGCAGCATCGTTGACCGTGTGACCGCCGACGAAGATGAAGGGGAAGACTGATGGGCCTCCGGATGCCGAAGACAGCCAAGGTGCTCTGCCTCCACTGCGAGAAGAAGATGGAAGCTGGAGTTTCCTTCTGCGGTCACTGTGACCAGCCGACCCAGTGGGCCACGCATGACGAACGCGTGGCGTGGGAGTTGTCCAACTATCGGAAGCTGCAGGGCAAGCCGATCGACGTGTCCGGCGCGGCCCCAGCGCCGATGCGGCGCGTTACCAGGGTGAGCTTGGACGCACCCCCGCGATCGCCTGCCCACATGCCGACCCTCGTGCACGCCGAGCCTGGCCACCCGAAGCCCCATCTCGCGCCGGCTGTGGTCTCCGACATCGAAACGATCCGCCGAGTTCCTCAGCTCCCGCCGGCGCCTGCGGCCCGCCAGACCGAGCCGGAGCGCTCGTTCGCCCCGCTCTCAGCAGCACGCGACGGGATCCGGCGCGACCCCTTCGTCGCACGGAAGCCCAAGCACGAGTCGCCCGCGAAGGCAGAGGACGTCGTGTCCGCTGCAGAGCCCACGCCCGCTCGCAAGCGCGCGCCGAAGGCATCGGCCGATGCCAAGGGTGCGACGGCGAAGCCCGCTGCTCGCGCCCGCGTCGCAAAGGCAGCGACCGCGCTGGATGCGAAGCCTGCGCCCGCGCGCTCGCGCAAGCCCGCAACTCCGAAGGCCGCGAAGCCCGACGTTGCGAAGCCCGACGTCCCGAAGGTCGAAGTCCCGAAGGTCGAAGTCCCGAAGGTCGCGAAGGCGGAAGCCCCGCCGGTCGTTGATGCCACGCTCGAGGCCGCGAAGCCTTCGAAAGCCGTGACGCTCTTGGAAGAGCAGACTCAGCTGCTCCGCGACGTGCTCGCACGCGTATCCTCGATCGAAGAGCGCATGACCACGAGCAACCCGAACGGCAACGGCCACCAGAACGGCAATGGCCATCAGGTCGACGCCCTCATCATGAAGCCGAGACGTCGCCTGCTTCGCTGGGCTCGCTGAACCAAAGCATCGCTATGCTCAGTCGCTCCGGGCGTCGGATGTAGGGGATTCCCGGCCTCTCCGCACGTAATATCGTGGTGGCCCCCGTATCCAAACTTGGCAGCTGTCTCTTAAACACATCACCGAGCCCACGAGCCCCAAAGACATCTCG
>JBKJXT010000404.1:0-10660 GCA_046716205.1 Actinomycetota bacterium | reverse complement strand
GATAGTCGGTGGCACTCAGGTCGGGATCGAACGCACGGATCTCGGCGACCTGCACGATGTAGGAGGCCACGATCTCGAAGCGCGTCGTGAAGCGCTGCAGCTGTCCGCCGATCGTGGCGTCCCAGCGCGCCGTGTAGGTGTCGAGCGTCTGCGTCTCGGCGACGGCGAGCGTGCGGCTGTATCGACCGACGCCGGGCTCGTTGGTCGCGGCACCGGTTAGGAGCTGCACGCCGGCGGAGTCGGAGATGGTGACCGTGACGGTGTTCTCGAAGCCGGGATCGGGATCGACGACATCGCCGTCGGCATTGGTCAGGTCGACGACGAACTTCGGAGTGGTGTCTCGAAGGAGCCGGTCCACACTCGTGCGGCCTCAGTCCGCGCTGATCCCTGCGGTGCGCAGCGCCGCGAGGATCGCGTTCACCTTCGCGGCGAGGTCCGCGAAGTTGTTGCGCACCTCCGCTTGTGAGTAGACGGCGCCGATCACCTGCAGCGTCCCATCGGCTGCGCCGCCAGTGTTGTCGACGACGTAGGCGATCACCGGTCCGTGAACCCAGCGTGACTGCGACTCGTCCCATACGGGCTGCGTCGGGGCTGCCATGAGCTATCGCCTCCCTTTGGGCTTGGTGCGCTTGGGTGGCTTGCGTGGCAGGCGCGCCGGAGCCGGGCGCGCCTTGTGTTCGTCGGGCTCGGTCACTGCCTTCGCCTCGGCTTGCGCATCGGCCGTGTCCCCGGTCGCCCGGGCAGCAGCATCGGCTTCAGCCTGTGCCACCTCTGCAGGCGCCTGGCCACCACGGGCCACAAGGCGGGTCCTGGCGGCGGTGGCGGCATCCAAGGTCATCAGGTCCCCTGCCCCTTCGGGGATGTCGTCACCGGGGCAGCAGGCTAGCTCGACCCGGCCACCGGCGGCGAGCCGGTAGAGGCGCTCGGTTGCGATCTGGGTAGCCATGGCTAGATCCCAGTGACCGAGCAGAACGCGGTCGGACGCTGCACCGCGAAGGCGACGCGCATCACTGCCAGCATGGCGACCATCCGGCGGATGAAGAAGTCCGAGTGCGAGTCAGACAGCGCGACCGCGAGGCCTTCTCGAATCCACAGCGTTGAGCCGCGGCGGAAGTCCCCGAGCAGCGCGGTGCCCGCGGTGACCGCCGTGGTCACGACCGGCAGCAGCCCCCAGATCGAGTCTCGCTGCGGCTGCGAAGGCGGCCCGTAGATGTACTCGCCGGTAGTGGCCTTCTCGAGCACGACCTGCTCCCAGTCGCTCGGGTGGATCACGATCGCGACGGGTTCGTGGAACGCAAGGCGAACCTGCGTGATGGCTTTGTGGATGGCATCGGAACGCGAGTCCAGTCCGAGCGCTTGGGTGGCGATGCCGGCGGTGTTGAGGATCCCTCGCAGGTTGGGTGCGGTGCCGTTGCCGTTGAGGAGTTGGCCGTCGAGGCGTTCCTCGACGCCGTCGCGCAGCTCTTGGTCAAGCACGGCTTCTAGCTGCGCGCCGTCGGCGAGGGAGCGCTTGGTGACCGGCAGGTAGTGAGTGATGTCGCGCACGGTCGAGGTCTGAATCGAGAACGCCGCCGCAGACTCGGGCGCCGCCCCGGAGCCGTCGCCGGTCGCAACTGCCTCCGCGGTCTCGGCTGCAGCGTTGGTGCGTGAGTCGTGCTGCACCCACTCCACGACGTCGGAGTCTGTCGCGCCGACATTGACGAGTCCGACGATGCGTCGAACGCGCCGAGCGAGATCTATGAAGCCGGGCTGTCGGTCGGCGTCACTGAACGCACCGCCCGAGGTATCCGAGCCGGTGATCAGCGTCTTGAACGCCGAACCGGCCAGCATCGAGCGGAACTCGGCACGCGTGGCGATCTGGATCGGGCTCGTCGCTCCGATCGGGATCCCGTCGGATGCGAGCACGCCCGAGGCCTTCAAGTGCGCGTAGACCTCCGAGGCGGTCAGGATCTCGCCCCAGCTCTTGCGTCCGCGGGCGCCGGGGTCGGGAACGCCAGCAGCCTCGAGCGGGTTGCGGATCGGGGGCGGCTGCTTGCCGTCCATCGCTTCGGCGGCCGCGGCCTTGCTGTCGAGCTCGTCGGCTTCCTCGCGCAGAGTGTCGTAGGCCTTGGAGGCGTCTTCGAGCGTCGCGAAGGCCTCGCCTTTGACGTCGAGGTCTGCGCCCTCGGCGACGGCGGACTTACGCAGCTCGTCGAAGGTCGCCCATGCCTGCGTGGCTTCGGCGCGCTTGGCCGCAGCCGCGTGACGGATCTTGTCTCCCATGCTCATGTGCTCATCTCCCTTGTGCGCGGCCGGCTCAGTAGCCGGATCACGTGCTCGCGATCGATGCTGCCAGGCGCGTCACGCGAAGCCTCTCCGTCGTCGGATGCGATCTCGCAGCGCGCGCCCGCCTTCACGAGCGCGTCGTGCGCGGTCTGCAGGTGCTTGGGCGCGGTGCCGTGCTTGCCGGCCGCGGACGCGACGTCGAGCAGCGACGTGTCGCGGTTCATCCCGACAAGCGTTGGGCCGACTTCGAATAGCTCGAGGTCTTCGAGTTCGCGGATCTGCTCGCCGTCCTCTTCGACGAAGCGGAAGCCGCGCACGCGGAACGCAAAGCTGAATTCGGACAGGACGCCAGCCTTCATGCCGGTGTAGACCTGGCGCGCGACCGGGTGATCCTCATCGTCACCGACGAAAAGCCGAGCGCGCACGAACAAGCCCGCGTCTGTCTCCCGGATCTCAAGCGGCTCGGCGATCGGCGGGATATCCCACAGGTGTGACCAGACCACCGGGATCAAACGCCCGGTGTCGGCGTGCTCGGTCAGGGTGCGCGCGAAGGCGCCGGGCATCACGCGGTCACCTCCGTCGTCGACATTGCCGAAGACCGAGACGATCGCTTCGAACTCGCCGGGGTTGGCGGCGGCCTTGACCGACGCGGGGCGGCGCTTGAGTTCGATCCCTGGTGGTGTTGTCTTCACTCCCCCAGCATGGGAGCCGCGTCACGCGGAACGGGCTCGCGCGCCGCGGGGCCGAGCAGGGCGATGGCCGCCGCGCGCGCACCGATGTCCTCCGGAGTGGCCCCCACGGGTACGAGGTTCAGCGGCACGTAGATCGCATCGGCGGCGGGATCCTCGATGCGAGGTCGGTTCTCGAGCTGGCGCGCCTCGTTAGGGGTGAGCACGCCCGAGGCGATGAGCTTGGCGATCGCGTCCGCGCGCTTCTCCAAGTCCCCGCGCAGAACCTCCGATGTGTCGAACTCGACGAACAGGCCTGCGAAGGTCGGCTCGTCGGCGATCAGCTGCACGGCGAGGGTCTCCTCGATCATCGAGAGCGTCGGGCCGAGCGTGTCCTGGTAGAGCATCCGGTGCTGCTCGCTCACGTTGGAGAAGGTCGCACGGTCCAAGATCCCGATCATCGGCGGCGGGATGTCGAAGGCAGCCGCGACCTCTTCGCGGTCGAGCTTGCGTTGCTCGATCAACGCCGTGTCCACCGCGGTGTGCGCCATCGGTTGCCACTTGAGGCCTTGGTCGAACACGCCGAAGCGACCGGCGTTCTCGACGCCGCCGTAGAGCTGCTCGAGCTCGGCGCGCAGGCGAGGGATCGTGCGCTGGTCGAGCTTGTCCTCGGAAGTGAATACACCCGATGGTGTCGCGGCGTTGAGGAAATGCTGCGAGGCCCAATCCTGCGCGGCCAGTTCGAGGCGCAGAGTCGGCTTCAGCGGCTCCAAGGGAGAGACGCCGACGGTTGCCCCGGCGGTACCCCAGGGGAAGTGCACAACGTCGCGGGGTGCGAGCTCGATCTTGCCGCGAGCGCCGTGGAAGATGAATCGCTCCGGCTGACCGTGCGCGCCCTGCCGCACCTCGACGTTCCGCCACGGGACCGGCCAGAGCTCTTCAGGTGGCGAGGACGGTGTGCGTCGCCCCTTGGCGAGCAGCGCGTTGCCGTGCACAGCGCAGGATCCGACGACGAACTCCTTGAGCTGCCACGCGCTCGCGCCGGGCCACGGACGAGCGAGCAGCCTGGGCAGCGGATCGTCGCGAATGCGCTCACGGTTACCGGCGTCGGGATCGCCGACGAAGCGGTAGGTCTTTATCGGAAGGCGCGCGATGCCGCGCGCGATCTTGTTGACGCACACGTGCACCCAAAGTTGGCGCGCGTAGAGCTGTTCGAAGGTGTAGGCGCGCAGCTCACGCGTCAGGAGGTCGAGCCGACCAGGGCTCGCGCGAATCGTAAGTTTGGCATCGCCCGCCGCGACAAGAGGATTGGACTTGACGCTGCGTTTGCGACCGAAGACTCGAATGCCCATAGGGGGCACGGTAAAGAGTCCGTCACGGCATCCCTAAGCGGATCAACGACTTTGGCGTTTACCCGCGCGCGTAGCGCCTCGGGTGCAACGGCGTGTTAGACCGTTCGCGTTCTCCCGGGAGATCCGTGCAGGGCTAGGGTTTCATTTCAGATCCACACTCCGAAAGATGTTTTCGACTTCGCTCAGCAACCGCCCACTTTGGGAGCAGTCTATGCAGCTGCCGCCGCGGAGCGTATAACTCGCGGCTTTGCCGTTGAGCAGCATGAGTCGACACCTGCAATCGGTGTCGTTGCCAGCGTCCATGAGAATCCACAGCGCCTCGCGACCGTCGATGCGTGTGGTCAAGCATTCGTGAATCTTGAACGTTGATTCTCCCGTTCGACACTCCTCCTTCTTTGCGCCGGCAAGGTTCACTCTCTGTCCGACGTAAATCTCAATCTTCCCTTCGCCGTCGTGGAAGGAGTAGTCCTCCCCCCGACCAGCCTCCTCTTCCGGCGTGAGCTTGTAGTTGAACAGCGAGATCGAGTCGGCAGAGTTGTCATCCACAAACCATGGATCGGGATATCGGAAGCGCATCGCGCCGTCCTTACTGACGAACGTGTGCATCGCGTTACTCGATCCGGTCATCGACGGAGATGAAGCGATAGCCGTCGGGGCGCGAGGGGGCGAAGAGCATCCCACTGCCAGGACAAGGAGACCCAGAACCCCGAGGCCCAAGATTCTTCTCTTCACCCTCGCTCGCCCATCGGTCTAGCTCTTGGGCGGACCTGCATAAGCCCGCTGTTCGGTCGGTGTAACGCGCGGGGGGCCCGGCGCCACAAGGGCTCGCAGGCGTTCCTGACCTGGGTTTCGTCTCGCTGAATCATGGACCTCTTCGCATGTTATGCGGCACCGCCGGTCAGTATAAGACGCATCCTCAGATCACGGCGCTGATTGGAAGGCATCCAGGGGGACTGCACACGTCGTAGCCTCCTCGGCTCAGCACGTGAGTGTTCAATCTGCGTCGTGCGAACCTCCTTTTGCCCGAGCAGTCACCTCTGCGCCACGCTACACCTTCCCGTTCGATGGAAGGTCAAGAGGGCGCGAGCTACACCACGAAGGCCGTTGGACTCACCGGACCTGCGTCGCGTTCGAGCGCATCGAGCGCCATCGCAGCGGCGATCATCGCGTCGATCGGACGAGTGGACTTCATCTTGTGCAGCCGCCAGCCGCGACTGGTCTGCTTCGCCGCCGCTGCGTCGGCCTGTTCACGCAAGCGCGGGTCCCCGCCGTGGCGCAGGCGTCCTGAGGTCACTGCGTCGAACAGCGCCTGCGATGCCGGCACCATGCGCGCATCGGTCTGCGGGAAGTCACGCGCGGGGATCCCTTCCTCCTCGAGCTCCCGCGCCGCTTGCATGAAGTGGTACGGATCGAAGATCAGTTCGGTCACCTCGTAGCGCGTCGCGGCGTCGCGGATGTAGTCCTTGACGGCGTTGTAGTCCAGGATCCCGGTGGCGTCGGCGGTGAAGATCTCCGCGATCAGATGCACGTCTCCGTCGGTGTCGCGGTGCGCGATCACCACGGCGGTCGTATCGCGTTTGGGCGCGGCGTCAACCGCGATGACAACGTCGGCGCCGTTCGGGATCTCGGGCGGTGCGTCCCCGGCGTCCCAGAACTCCATCGGGAGCCAGCGCTCCTCCTGGCGCACCCACTGGTTCAGGTGCAGACGCCGGAACACGTTCTCGGGAAGGCGCGCGCGCTGCTGGCGCAGGTACTCAAGGCTCACCCACGACGCAGGGTTCGCTTTGCGCCACGTGCGCGCGTTGTTGATGTCGCCGTCGCCCCACCAACGGAAGAAGAACCGCGGGTCGCGTCCCTCGGTGCCGTAGCGGTAGCGGTTGTGACACAGGCTCGCTTCGTCGAACCCGGCGGTCGTGATCGAGATCACGAGTGGTTCGGCGCGCGCGCCGGTCGCGGACTGCAGCGCGTAGTAGAGCTCTGGATCGCGGTGCACGTGCAACTCGTCGAGCACCGCAGCGTGGACGTTCAGCCCGTGCTTGAGCGGCGCGTCGGAGGAAAGCACCCGGTAGATCGAGCCGGTCTCGGTGACCTCGATCGTGTCCTTGTAGACGCGGCACCAGGTCGCAAGGCTGGGACTTGCGCGCACCATCGCGCGCGCCTGCCCGAACACGATCCGGGCTTGCTCCTTGTCGCCGGCGGCGGAGTAGACCTCAGCGCCTGCTTCGCCATCGGCGACCAACAGGTAGAGCGCGATCGCAGACGCGAGCGTTGACTTGCCGTTCTTGCGCGGGACACCGAGCAGCGCTTCGGTGTAGCGGCGGCGGCCGTCACGCCGGACCTCTCCGAACAGAGGTCGGATGATCTCGTCGCGCTGCCACGCTTCCAGCTTCAGCGGCCGGCCTGCCCAGCGGCCCTTCGTGTGGCCACATTAGCGCTGGATTAACGCGACCGCGTGATCGGCGCGCGAGGCCGAATGCGTGAAGGCAGGCCGGCGCGCCGGCTTCGCGCGCGCGGGCATGACTACTCGCGCCGACCGATGTCGTGCTCGAGCGAAGCAAGCATGGTCGCCCCCTGGGCAACGACCAAGCCCATGCGCAGACGCGCAGCCATCGTGAGGCCGAGCTGCTCGGCGATCCGCACGAACAGCACCGCGGAGTCGCGCTCGAGACGTGTGAGCGGGTTCACCATCGGACCGCGTTCGCCAGCGACGAGCTCGCCGATCTTCTCGATCGCCTCGGACGCGCGCCGCGCGCGGTGCCCGGCGATGCACATCAGACGGAATGCCTCGAGGTCAGAAGCTCGACGGAACTCGACCTGCAGGTCGTCGACGAGCGCCTCCCACACCGCCGCGGCACCGGCCGGGAGGTCCTGAGGTGGTGGCGGACTCGTCGGCGCCACGATCAGTCCCGCGGTTGCGCGCGCCGGCATGCGTCGCAGCTCGCCGGGCTTGGCGCGGTGTCCGGTGCCGCGGCGAGCACGCTTTGGATCGGCAGCTCTGACTTTCATGCGCGCGCCGCCTTCTGTCCGGTGAGCGCCTCCCAGCGCGCGACGATCACGTCGACGTAGTGGGGGTCGAGCTCCGTGCCGTAGCAGCGCCGGCCGGTTCTCTCGGCGGCGATCAGCGTTGTGCCCGAACCCAGGAAGGAGTCGAGAACGATCTCGCCCGGGCGCGAACTGTTGACGATCGCGCGGCGCGCGACCTCGACCGGCTTCTGCGTTGGGTGCTCAGGATGGGCAGCGTCACGGCCGACCTCCCATACCGTGGTCGTCTCGCTCGCCTGTTCCAGGTGCACTCTCTCGCCCTCGGCGACGCGGATGTGTCGCGGCTTCTTCTTGGACGCCGGCGGTCGGGGCGCGACGAAGATTTCCGATCCGTTGCCGTCTGAGAGCAGGATCCCCTGCCCGATGCTCGCCGCCAGCGCACCGCTTCCCACGGCTGCGAGGTACCAGGCGGTCGATTCGAGCTGTCCGCCGTACCAGGACGGCGATTCGACCTCGCCCTTGGCGGCGTAGAAGCAAGGCTCGTGCGCCCACTGGTAGTGCGCCCATGAGATCGGAGCCGCGGGCTTGACCCAGAAGATCGTTTGGATGATGCGCAAGCCCGCTTGGGTGAGCGCGAAGGCGAAGTCGGCCGTCGTCGAGGAGGCGTGCCAGACGTAGAACGCGGCGGCGGCTTCGGTGTGCTCGACCGCTCGTTTCAGCGCGCCGGCCACCAGAGCGGCGAGCTGATCGCGTCGCAGCCCGTCGTTGATGATCGCGTCGTGTTTGCCACCACGCACGCTCAGCCCGCGCGCCACGATGTCCTCGCCATATGGGGGGTCGGTGTGAACCACCGCCGCGCGCGCGCCGTCCATGAGGCGTTCCATGACGGTCGCGTCGGTCGCGTCGCCGCAGACCACGCGGTGCTCGCCCAGGATCCACAGGTCGCCCACCTTCGCGACCGGTTTCTTGGGAATCGGCGGAACGTCATCCTCGGTGGTCTGGGCTTCCTTCTCGAGACGCCGGCGCTCGGCCTCGCTGAACCCGAGCTCGGTCACCGACCAGCCCGCAACTTCGAGCTCGCCAAGCGAGGCGACCAGGCCCTCGGCGGACCAGCTCGCAAGCTCGCCCGAGCGGTTGTCGGCGATCGCGTAGGCGCGCGCCGCCTCGAGATCTGGGAAGCGCACGACCGCGATCCGTTGCCACCCGAGCCGTCGCGCAGCCGCGAGCGTCCCGTTGCCCGCGATCACCGTGCCGTCCTCGAGCGCGACCAATGGGCGCTGCTGGCCGAACCGGCGCAGCGACGCCTCGATGGTCTTGATGTTGCGATCCGAGTGGACGCGGACGTTGTCGGCGTCCTCGTGAAGGTCCTCGATCGCGCAAGCCAGCGCGCGGAGATCGTCGTTGATCCGCTCGTCGCTCGGTGGCGCCGCGACGCGTGGCTTTGGCGTCGACGGCTTCCGGCGAGCCTTGATGGCGTTGGGGCTACGGCCGGATCGGTTGTTGGTCATCGGAACTCCGGGAACGTCTCGTGCAGCAACGACCGCAGACCATCGGCGAGAACCTGCGCGCGCAGGCCGAGCTTGGGCGGGAGCTCCGCGGCAAGACGGCGCGCGACGAAGGCGATCTGGCCGGTCTCGATGATCGTTTGGACGAGCTGATCCTCGGGAGGCGCGGGACGCTCGGCATCGGATGCGCGCGCGAGTGCCTCGATCGTGCGTGCCTTGCGCGTTAGCGGATCAAGCGGCGCCGGCCGCAGCGGTCCCCACGCCTGCCAGCCGCGAGTCGCGGATTCAGCGCGCCGGCGACGGCGACGCGTGCGTTCGCGACAGGTCTCGCTGCAGTACTTTCGCGGCTGCCCGCGCCCCGAACGAGGCGGGATCGGCTCTTCGCATCCGAGACATCGCATGCCTCGACGGTAGAGCGGGCGTCACGAATATCCGGGTGGTCGATTCTCCAGAAGCGGGTCGATGTGTACGCGGGTAGGGCAGGGTGCTCGCGCGGACGCCCCAGAGATTCGACGCCCCCTCCCCCGTGGGTAATGCTCTACTCATGAAGTGGCCGAGGCGAGACAAGCGTAGCGAACCAGCGCCCGAGGAACGCCCCGCAGCGCGTGAACAGGTGAAGCCGAAGGCCGAGCTCGATGACCACGGACAGCCGTATGAGGACCGGTTCAACCGCGCGCGCCGAGCCGAGCGGGAGATCTCCGAACTCCTGGGTCTGTGCAAGGGGCTGTTGGCCGACGGACACCTCAGCGACGAAGAGATCGGCCTGTTGCAGGGGTGGATGCAACGGCACCCCGACGGCGGCGAAGACTGGATCGTTCAGCAGGTATCGCGGCGCGTTCGCAAGGTTCTCGAGGACGGCGTCGTCTCGGATGAAGAGCGAGTTGACCTAAGCGAGCTGCTTCACTCATTCGTCGGTGGAACTGCGGAACTGATCCTTGGCGACGATCCGCGCTCAACCGATCTTCCTCTCGATGTTCCCGCCCCGACCCTCCAGTGGCAAGACGCGGTGTTCGTCTTCACGGGAAAGTTCGCCTTCGGCACTCGCAAGGACTGCGAGCGCGCATCTCAGGCTCTGGGCGCAGCGATCGAGAGCACCGTCACCCAAAGAACGCACTACCTCGTCATCGGAACCTTCGGAAGCCGCGATTGGGTCCACACGAGCTACGGTCGCAAGATCCAGAAGGCAGCAGGCTACCGGGCGAAGGGCATTCCGCTGGTCATCGTCTGTGAGGACCACTGGCGTAAAGATCTGCCATGAGCGGAGGGTAAATCATGCTGGACAGCTTGGAGGCGACTCGAGAACAGGGCTTCGCAGGATTCCTTTCGGTTCGAGACTTGCGAGCATCTGGCCTGCGAGAAGTTCCGCGCAACATGGGTGTGTACTTAGTGCTCCGTGTCTCCGACGAAGCGCAGGAGTTCCTCGAGCGCAGTCCGGCTGGACACTTCAAGGGCCAGGATCCAACGGTTCCCATCGAGACCCTCCACGATCATTGGATCGATGACGCGATCGTCTTGAACATCGGCAAGGCTGGCGGTCATGGCAGCAAGGCGACGCTGTATTCGCGCCTGAAGCAGTACATCGACTTCGGAGGCGGCAAGCCAGTCGGCCACCGCGGAGGTCGATACATCTGGCAACTCCGGGATGCGGAAGACCTGGTTATCGCCTGGAAGGCGCTCGACTCCGAAGTGCCGCGTGATGTTGAGGGCGAATACATCCGCGCGTTCAAGGAGTCTCACGGTGGACGGCGACCGTATGCGAATCTCGCGGACTAAGGCGCGCGCGCCCTTGAGCCTCGACTTCGACACCCCTTACCGTCAATTCTCAATCGTGCTTGTCCCGCGAGCGTCCTAAGCTTGCCCGGACAAGGAGGTTTAGTTGGAGTCACTC
>JBKJXT010000403.1:0-3842 GCA_046716205.1 Actinomycetota bacterium | reverse complement strand
CCCCCAGGTCCTCGCCGAGCGCCAGCGCGCGCACGGCTCGCCGGACGATCTTCGCGCTGCGGGTCTTGGGCAGGGCATCGGTGAACCGGACCGCATCGGGGGTGAATGCCTTCCCGAGCGCCGTGGCCACCAGTGCACGCAGCTCGGCGCGCAACTCCTCGGTGGGCTCCGCGGACGGGACGAGCACGACGTAGCACCACACCTTCTCGCCTTTGACCTCGTCGGGGACACCGATCGCCGCGGACTCCGCAACGGATGGATGGCCGACCAGGATCGACTCCACCTCGGCCGGTCCGAGCCGCTTGCCGGCGACCTTCAGCGTGTCGTCGCTTCGCCCGTGCAGGTACCAGAACCCATCGGCGTCGCGGCTCGCCCAGTCACCGTGCACCCAGACATCGAGCCACCGGCTCCAGTAGGTCTCGATGAAGCGCTCCGGGTCGCGCCAGATCCCCCGCGTCATGCCGGGCCACGGCTTGGTGCAGACGAGCTCGCCGACCTGCCCCGCCGGCAACGACCGACCCTCTGGGTCGTACACGTCGATCGCCATGCCGAGCGCCGGACCACCCAGCGTGCACGCGCGCAGCGGCTGCAGCGGCGTCGGCGACAGGAAACAAGCGCCGACCTCGGTGCCTCCGGAGATGTTGATCACCGGGCAGCGCCCGCCGCCGACATGCTCGAAGTACCACTGCCACGGCTCGGGGTTCCAGGGCTCGCCGGTGGATGCCAGGATGCGCAGCGACGCAAGGTCGTGCTTGGCGGGGAGCACCTCGCCGTGCGGGATCAGTGCCCGGATCAGGGTCGGCGACACGCCCAGGATGCTGACACCGTGACGCTCGACGATCGACCACAGCCGATCCGGCGCGGGGAAGTCCGGCGCGCCCTCGTACAGCAACACCGCTCCGCCGTTCGCATGCGCGCCGATCACCTCCCATGGCCCCATGATCCATCCCATGTCGGTGACCCAGAACAACAGGTCGTCGGCATGCAGGTCGGTCTGGTAGGCCACCTCTTGTGCGATCTTGACCAAGAAACCGCCGTGGACGTGCACGACACCCTTCGGTCGCCCCGTGGTGCCGGATGTGTAGGCGATGAACAGCGGGTGCTCGGAGTCGAGACGCGCGGCTTCGCAGTGGGAGGCCGCGCCGGCAACCAGCTCGCTCCAGTCGCGATCGGTCTGGGTGTTCCACGCGACCTCGTGACCGATGCGCCGATGCACGATGAGGTGCCTCACGGTCGGACTCGCCGCGACGGCCTCGTCCGCCGCTTGCTTCATCTCGATGACCGACCCACGCCGGTAGAAACCGTCGGCGGTGATGAGCGCGACCGCATCCGCATCCTGGAGACGGGCGGCAACCGCGGTCGCAGCGAACCCCGAGAAGATGGGCAGCCAGATCGCGCCGATCTTCGAGCACGCGTACAACGCGATGACGTTCTGCGGGATCATCGGCATGTAGATGCCCACCGCGTCACCCGGACCGATCCCGAGCGCCAGCAGTGCGTTCGCGAGCCGGTCGACCTCCGCGCGCAGCTCTTCATAAGTCAGCGCGGAGGTCGCGCCGTCCTCCCCTTCCCAAACGAGTGCGCGTGCGCCTGGCGTGCGTGCGGCGTGTCGATCGACGCAGTTGTGCGTGAGGTTGACCGTCGCGCCGTTGAACCACGTCGCCCATGCGATCCCGCGGGATGTGTCCAGCACCGATGCGTACGGCGTGAAGAACTCGATCCCGAGATCGGCAACGACAGCGTCCCAGAACCACTCGATGTCGTCCTGGGAACGTGCGACCAGTTCGTCGTAGGAGTCGATGCCGTGCGTGCGCATGAAGCGGGACACGTTCGCGTGCTCGATGTAGGAGCGGGACGGCTGCCAGGCGAAGTCGCTCATCGCGCGCGACGATAGCCGGGCGCTTCTGGATGCGGCAAGGAGACGTTTACCCGAGCACGAACTGCACGCGTTTGGAGGTGACGCGGTTGCCGGAGATATCCGCTCCCAGCGCTTCGGCGGTGTAGAACCCCGGCGCGAGCGGAACCGTCGCCGTCCAGGAGACATGTCGGCCGGGGCAGTAGTCACACGTCGCGTCGAACTCGCGCCCGCGACCGGCAGCGTCGTAGACGCGCACCCGCGTTCCGTACACCCCGACGTCGTCGTCGGCGCGGCCCTCGATCACGATCGGGAAGGAGATCTCCCCGCGCGTCGAGATCAACGGCGTGACGACGTTGACCGACCTCTCCTGCGGGGAGGTTATGGAGATGGACGGAGGCTTGATATCGACCGGACGATCCGCGATCACCCCGCACATGCCGGTGCAGATCGGTGGATCGATGTTGTTGTTGAGGCTCGAGTGTCCCAAACAGCGGTACCGGATGACACCGCCGTCGAAGACGAACGACACGCGGTCACCGGAACTGCGCAGCCCTGAGTTGAACGTCAAGCCGCGATAAGCGACGGCGTCGTGGATACCGTCCTGGAACGCGAAGGTGATCGTGTCCCCGACGCGCGCGGAGTCGGTCACCTCTGCGTCGAAGTAATTGTTGTAGGCGGATACCATGCGCTCCTGCGGGGTCGCGTGACTCGGGGCGAGCGACAGCAGGGTAGCCAGGAACACGGCCCCCGCCAGGGTCATTCGGCGCGCGCGCATCACTTGATGGTTCGTCCTGCGGAACAGGGTCTCCTATGGATGCTTCTGTATTGCGCCCTAAACCGCATGCGCCCGGTTCGGGCTATCGCAGGACGATGACGTCCTTGCTGACCGTCGTCCGGTTCAAGCTCGACGACGAATCCGTGGCCACAACCCGGATCGTGTAGCGCCCCGTGGGGACCCAGGCATAGGCGACGAAATGGATGTTCTTCCGCTTGCCGCAGAGGCTGCACACCCAATCGGTTTCGAAGGTGCCGCCGAGGAGATCGGTCACCGTGATGACCACACTAGAGATATTGGTATCGGCATCGATCGCATCCCCGGCGATCGTCAGCGGATTCAGGACGACTGGGTCTCGGGGGGACGTGATCCCCACGAGTGGCGGCTTCACGTCGACATCGGACTCGACCGTAACCGTCAACGGTGCCGACCGGGCGCTTTCGAACCCGTCCGGGTCGATCGCGATCGCGGTGATCACGTGCGTCCCGTTGGGCAGATCGACGTACTGCTGCCACGATTGATTCGTCACCTGTGCGGTGCCCAAGGTTGCCTGACCCAGCTTCACCTTCACCTTCGCGGTGCCGTACTCCACGATGCCGCCCACATCGAACGCGTGCGTGTACTGCGTTGAACCCTCGGGTGGGTAGCGGATCTCAGGCGGGAGGACCACCGGTGGGTCATCCGATACGCGTCCGCACATCGCGCCGTAACAGATCCCATCGCTGATCTCCGCGTGGTTCTTGCAGTAGTAACGCAGCTCGCCGCCGGTGAAGTTGTGCGAGAAGCTGGAGAAGGCACCGCTCGAGAGTTGTCGGTCGAAGGTCGCACCTTGGTAGGCGGTCACGGTATGCGTGCCGCTGCGCCACGTCCAGGTGATCGTGTCGCCGGGCGCGGCGCCGGTGCCGCCGGGTTCGAACTCGACGTTCTTCACGTCGATCGCATGGGTCGTTGCCGAATGGCTCGAGACAGGCGCCAGCGAGACGAGCAGCATCACCGCTGCCGCCACGAACCGGCGCACCACCATCGCTAAACCCTCCATCACGATCGAGCCTTCCTTGTGAGTGTTCGACGGCGCCCGACCGGCTCCTGCCTCTACCGTTTCGCCCCTCTCCCCCGATGCGTCCTAGACTCCTGACACCGGACACGATGAGGAGAATCACGATGGCCGACGTTCGCATCGAGAAAGATTCGATGGGTGAGATCCAGGTC
>JBKJXT010000402.1:0-21397 GCA_046716205.1 Actinomycetota bacterium | reverse complement strand
GGGTAAGAGGAAGCCGGTAGCGTCTCCGGGCCCCGCGCGTACGACGCCGGTTGATGAGATCGACGTTGCCGTTCTCGCGACGACGCTAGCGCGGCGATGGGCCGAAAGCCGCTCCGGCGCGGCCGCGGGTCGCGGCTACCACTACCAGGACCTCGTCGGGTCGTGGGTGGTGCTGCGCCTGTTGGCTGGTGAGATCGACGCCGAGCGTGTGATCCCTGAGGGATTCGACGATGTGATGTGCGAGGGCGTCGTGCCCGTTTCCATCCAGATCAAGTCACGGCAAGCACGCCTCGGCGAATTCCGTGCCGGTGAGGTCGGCCGTTTCGTCGTAGCTGCCTGGCAGCGGCGCCTCGACCGGGCTGCTGGGGACGGGCGCGAGGTCACTGTGGTCGTCGTGGAACGCCCGGTTGACGGCTATGCGTCTCGCGAGTGGACGGGCCGTATCACCGACGACCCAGCCGCAGATGGCCTTGTCGCGGCGATTCGGCAGCAGGCTCAGAAGAATGAGATCGCTTCAGGTGACGTCAACGTCTTGCTGGCGGAGACGACGGTCGTCGTACTGCCCCAACATCATCTCTACGCCGATGCCGCACGTCTTGTGGCGGACCGGACTGGGCTGCCCCTCGGCGTAACCCTGCCTGTGGTTCAGGCCCTTCGGGCCACGCTGGCGGAACACGCCGACCGCAACGGTGAGGTGGGCTGGGAGGAGCGTGTCGGTCTGAGCCGCACCGAGATCGAGGCGTTAGTGACCGACAGCGCGGCGCTGATTGACCGGATGTCCCTTGAGGAAGCGGTGAGCAACGGGTCGTGTGAGGTGGTCGACTTCGACACACCGCTGCCCGAACCTGACTTCTACGCGGGAACGGCGACGCAGCCGGGGCACATCGCCGCCGGCCTGGTCACGCCCCGGCCCGGGCCGACCGAAGAGGTTCTGGCTGGCCTTAGTAGCGGCAAGCCCGTTCTGGTCGCCGGTCCGTCCGGCGTCGGTAAGTCGGCGGTGTTGTGGATGGCGACCTACGTTGCGCGGCATGTCGTCTGGTACCGCGTGCACCGGCTGCGCGAGGAGGATGTCGAGCCGATAATCCGCCTGGCGAAGGCGGCCGGAGCCGGAAGGTACGGGCCTGTCGGGTTCATCGTCGACGGCGTGGGTACCGGCTCGCTCACCGCATGGGACGAGTTGTTCCGCCGCGCCGCCGGTACTCCCGGGTTACTTTTGCTCGGGTCGGTGCGGGAGGAGGACACGCTGCCGCTGTCGACGTTCGGCGAGTGCGTCGTCGTGCGGCCACGGCTCGATGAGGATCTTGCCGCGCGCATCCACGCAGGACTCTTCGATCGCGGCACGACGAGGCAACCGCACTGGCGCGAAGCATTTGGCGAGAGCGATGGACTCACGCTTGAGTTCACGCATCTGCTCAGCCGCGGGCGTCGGCTGCGCGACGTCATCGATGATCAGATTCGCGACCGCGTTAGGGAGGGCCGCACTATCGAGCTTGCGGTGATTGCACCCGGCAGTGTCGCGCACTGCTGGGGTGCCAGCCTGACTGTCACTCGCCTAGCCGAGATCGTCGCGGCCACGCAGGGCGATCTCAAGGCAGCGCTGACGAGGCTGATCGACGAGCATCTGCTGACCGTCGAGGACGGCATCGTGCGCGGGCTGCATCCGCTGCGATCCGCAGCGCTATGCGCCGCCGTGCATGAAGTGCCGCCGCCCACTCTCTGCGATACGGTCCGCGCTGTCATCGAACGGCTCGATGTCGAGCACCTCGCTTCATTCGTCGCCCGGGCCGTCTCGGACCATGCGACGCTCGGAACGGCCATTGTCGACTCCCTGGGTGACCGCCTTGCCGGCCGGGTCCAAGATCTGCGCACGACGGCTGCAGCCCTCGCGGGGTTGCGGCTCGCCGAATTCACCGTTATCGCCCGGCGCTGGGCTGTAATCCTTGATGAGCACGACGTTCCGATTCCAATGCGCCCGCTCGCACTCGACCTCGCCATGCTCGACAGTGACCTCGTGGATGCGTTCGACCCTGGCCTCATCGCTGCGGTCAACGAAATCCGGGAGGACCGCCAGCCAACTGACTCGCCTCTGCGCGACCAGCTCATCGCGCGCATCACTCCCACCGTACTAACGGCCATGCTCCATGCGGCGACGAGCGTCACAGACGCGACGGCGCTGCTCGCCTCGCTCGCCGGAACCGGACTCACGTTTGCAAGGACTCCCGGAGATGCGCCCGTTCTGGCGGCTCTGCGCGACGCGCCACTCACCGACGTCGCCGAAGCGATCGCCACCGCGGCGGATGTGTCCCCGGCGAGCGGCCTCGCCCTACTCGACGCCGCCGGTGGACGCGACACCATCATTGACCGGCTCCAGCATCACCACCGGTGGCTCTTCGACGTCGCTGTCGTCGATGATCGCGGAGACACCGTTCTTCGCGGCCGCGTAATGCACGTCTCCGATCGGCTTAACCCCAACCCGGAGAGGGACATCAAGGCACTCGCTGTCCTTGGGCTGCGCTGTCTCCCGGATGTGGGCCGAGCCGACTTGAGCACCGTCCTCGCGGACGGTGTGCCTTACGCACTCAACGGTTACGAGTTCGCCGTCAGCGGGCTACTGCGGCAGTACGTACACAGCGACGGCGCCGTCGCTTGGAACCGCGCGAGATCGCGTTTCGCCCGCTCGCTCGTCGCTGCGAAGTCCACCACAGAACGGCTCACCGCCGGCCTCGTCGTTCTGGTAGGCACCACCGCGTTCCTTGTCGACCTTGCCGAAGCGTGGGTGACTGACAAGGGCACCGGCCAACGACTCGCCACATTGAACAAGCAACGCGACAACCTGCTGTCTGCGATCGACGCGTTGGCACCCGAACGGGCACCCCAACCGCTCGGCGGCTCAGAGGACAGCCGCGGCGGGATGCTCGATAACGACCCTGTGCATGGTGTCACGCAGGGAATCGTGCGCAACCTCGCGCCGCGCCTAAGTGATCCGTCGGGCTATGCCAGTCTTGCCGCTTTCGCCGGCGACACAATCATGAAGCAGCTAGACGACGCAAGGAATGAGCCGTGGGCGTTGCTCGGGCATGACGCCCCACCGCCCGAGCTAGATCGGCTGGCGATCCTGCTCGGCCGGCTGGCAGCCGTCCTCGCGGAACTCGCGCTCGGGGACACCACCGTGCGCCGGATCGCCGCCTTCACCCGGAACGTGCTTCGGGGCAAGGCGCTGGAACGCGCGGCCGATCTCGTGACCGCGCGGGCACAGCGCCGATATCACGCCACGACCGAAGCATTTGTCGCCGAAGCGCGCTCGCGTGGAATCCAGCTCCAGGTGAGATCCAGGTCGCATCCCGACCCGAAGGCCGTGATCTGGCCACCCGTGGCGACGGCCGTCAGCGTTGACTTGGATGTCGCGGATTTGGAAACAGTTCTTGCGACACTGTCTGAACTGCTGCCACAGTTCACGCTGCCCGACGACTCGTTGCTCGTCATTCCGACGAAGAACGGCGCCCCGCTCCTGCGCTACACGGTGCGTCTAATCACCTCGGGTGTGGTCTACCCTGCTTCGGAGGAAGCGCAACAGTGGCTCGACGTGCTTCCACCGCCTACGCCCATGCCTTGTTCCGACGCCGTTGCTGACATCGTCGAAGCCCTCCGCGAGTTGTCGGCGCTTGCCGGGCTCGACCTTCAACGCCGCGGCGGCCCCGAGACTCAAGATGTCGTCGACGCGGTCGTCGCGCGGTACCGCGACGCAGTGCAGCGTCTGGAGGCCCTGCCGCGCGACCAGGTGACGGAGGCCCTTGGCGCCGATCTCTCCCTCTTGGCGGGGCATGTTCAGCATGATGTCGACGAGGGTGTGACCGAGGGCACCTTCGCCGAGAGGATGGCCCGCGAGTTCACCGGACAAAGCAGCGACATCACGGCGGTTTCGACGCTCATGGGGCTCGCGACCGAATGGGATGTTGATCCTATCGCCGCTGGGGCGCTCCTCGACGCTCAGGGCATCGGCAAGACTCGGGGGCAGGCGGACGATGAGCGATCAATTGCCGATGAGTAAGCGGAGGTGGCCGGGCCCGAAGCAAAGAAGTGAACGCCAATAGCGATTCAAGGAGACCCCTCGGTGCCTTCCGTGGCCGGTGATCATGTGTCGACCGTGGACAATGTCCACACCGAGCGTGTACATCGACTTCATGCCGAAGGGCCAGCACAAGGAGATCGCGAAAGCGCTCCGAGAGTCCCAAGAAGCAGGGTCCGAAGGAAGGGAAGAAGTGACGGACACACGCACACTTTCGACTCGTCGTAAGCGATCCGATCGACGACGAAGGGGCGAGTCGGCTGTTTAAGGTCGGCGTCGATGACGGCTATGTAGAGACAGGTAAAAGGGCCACTCGATCGGTTTCGATCGAGTGGCAACCTCCTTGAAGGAGGCGGTGCTCTCGGCTATCAAGGAAGTCGAACAAGCTGATTTCAAGGTTCTACGCACCGAGCTTGGATGAGCTTGTTTCAGCTGCTGACATCGCAGAGCGGACCACGAGAAGCAGACAATCGATTTCGTCGCTGATCAACGGCTCGCGTGGACCTGGTAAATGGCCGCGACCAATCGCTGGAAATGTGCGATGCCCTCTTTCGCGATGGAGCGACGTTCATGCGTGGTTCCAGTCATTCGACGGGAGCCAGAAGATCGATGAAGAAGAGGTGCCCTTATCGCGGCGATAAACGATCTTCTAACGGCGCGGAACGCGCTCGAGCATTTGAAGAAACGTGATCGCGCGACTCTGCTTCGACAACTCGTCGGGTGACCTCGGCTCGGTTCCCGTCGACATCCTCGCCACTGCCGGGGCTGGACGATGAAATCGAGACGATCCGGACACGTTTCCTCGACCGCTCACCAGTCCAGGTATGTATGGCCGGAAAGCGAGAATCGAAGGCGTCCGTTGCTCGCCTCACACGTTGCGCCACACCGGCGCGAAGCGCTTCATCCTGAACGGCGGCGATGTCTTCACGCTGCAGGAGTTCTTGGGCCACACCACGCTGATGATGGTCCGCCGATAGTTCGAACTTGCCTCGGTCGACGTGCGCCGCCAATACGAGCGCTTCAGCCCAGCCGACTCGCTTCTGCGCCACCCGGTACCTGGACGCCCAGGCTCTGTACGTTGAGTCCAAACACAGAGGTCGGTTTGCGCAGAAGAGCGGTCTGCGAAACCATAGGGCGCACGACGAGAGGAGGTGAACGTTGGACGCTCTCCCCATGGCGCTGAGAAACGCGCTCGAGGCGGGAAACTGCGTTCTTTTCCTTGGTGCGGGGATTGGCCACTACGCTAAGGACGGAGCGGGGAAAGTCGCGCCCGATGGGAGTGCCCTGGCCAAGGAAATCGCCGCCGAGTTCGCGATCGATGTGGGGCCAGACGCTATCGATCTTGCGAAGATCGCACAGTTGGTAGAAATTCGAAAGGGACGAAGCGAACTGGTTGCGTTCCTCTCGCGGCGCCTTGCCGACCTCGAGCCCGATGAGAACCTCCGCTGGCTCTTCTCGCTGACCTGGAAGGCGATCTTCACTACGAACTACGACCGCATCGTGGAGCGAGCTTATGAGCAGGCGGTGGATCCTCGGCAGCGGGCCGTGTCTGTCTCCCTGAGTGCAGAAGTCGTACCGGTGGACCAGAGATTTGAAGTGCCCCTCTATCACTTGCACGGCGCTCTCTTCGCAGACAACCCGCCGCACATTCTGATCACCGAGGATGATTACTCAACTTTTCGTGAACGACGCAAGATGCTCTTCGACATCCTTAAGCTCGAATGTGCGACAGCTCCAATCCTCTACGTTGGATATTCACTGCAGGATCCCAACTGGAGAATCGTTCAGGCAGAACTCCGGTCAGAGTTTCTTCCGAGTGAACCTCCGCCATCCTTCCGCGTTTCGCCAACTACGTCCCCGCTTGACGAGGAATTGCTGGGCGCACACGGAATATCGACCTTGACAGGAAATCTTGAAGAGTTTCGCGCCGCCGTGCTCGATGCTCTTGGTGATATTCGCGTGGAGCCTCACAAGCTGGACGTACTCGAGGCCAGCATCCCGGCCGACTTGCGACAGGCGTTCCGTGAGAGTCCGCCAGCCGTCGCACGGTTGCTCACATCATGGGAATACGTGAACCAAGCCTCGTTCAACGATCCCCCCAACGTCGAAGCCTTCTTGAAAGGAGATCTTCCTAACTGGGGATTGATGTCACAGCGCTTGCACTTCGAGCGGGATATAGAGGATTCCGTCCTGGATGAGCTTCTCGATTACGCGACGAGCCCCGTCCCTGGTCAGCGCATGATTCTCGTGAGCGGACCAGCCGGATATGGGACATCAACGTGCCTGATGAGTTTAGCAACTCGGCTAGCACAGGAGCGGGCGGGGCCAGTCTTTATGCTCAAACGAGGCGCGCGGGTATACGAGGCTGACGTTGAGTTCGCCAGCTCTCTCATCGCTGGGCCGATGTTCTTCGTTGTTGATAACGCTGCGGATGCCGCAAATGAAGTCGCGGTTGCCGCGCAGCGGGTAAGAGAGACGAAGAGGACCGCCTGCCTCTTGCTTGGAGAACGACTCAACGAGTGGCGTCAGCGGCGGCCGCGAATCCACCCATCCGAGTTTTCGATTGGCTCTCTTTCCGACGCGGAGACCGATCGGTTACTCGAATGCTTGAGAAAGAACAACGCTTTGGGGAAGTTGGGTGATCTGGACTACGACCTGCAGTTTGCTTCCATCAAGGTCCGCAACCAAAAGGAATTGCTAGTCACGATGCGTGAAGCTACAGAGGGAAAGGCGTTCGATGCAATAATTGAGGATGAGTATTGGGGGCTTAAGGACGACTTCTCGAGGAAGCTCTACGCGGCTGTCTGCTGCTTTTCCCGAGTGCGCGCTCACGCTCGCGATCAAATGCTTGCGCAGCTTCTTGAGTGCACGCTCTTGGAGATGTTCGACCGAACCCGCGACACAACTGAAGGGGTGGTTGTCTATGATGAGTTGGATGCCACTCGCGGAATATTCGGCGCAAGATCTCGGCATCCGACTATCGCCTCGATTGTTTGGCAGCGCACGCTTGGACCGGCTGACCGGGAGAGTCTTCTTCTGCGTGCCGTGGAAGTACTGAATCTCAAGTATCCCTCAGATGCGCAAGCATTCGAAACGTTCACGCGTTCAGACGAGACCGTCGACGGTGTGGCGTCCTTCGACGCAAAGACCCGATTCTTTGAGACTGCTTGTAGAAAGGATCCGGCGAGCCCTTATGTTCGACAACATTACGCACGAATGCTCCGACGCGAAGGCAAGCTCGACCTGGCACTTGCTCAGATCGATCAGGCACTAGGCATGGACTCGACCATTCGTGTGTTGCATCACACACGCGGCGTAATTCTGAAAGATCTCGCATTGCAGTTGGAGAGCGACGAGATAGCACGACGGCGACTCGCCCAGAGTGAGGCGGCTTTCAGACAGGCGCTTACGCTGTACGACCGTGACGAGTACGCGCATCGCGACTTGGCCGATCTGTTTCTCCAGTGGGCCAAGCGAGTTCGGGGAACGGACGAAGAAGTTGAATACATAGCACGTGCCGAAACGGCGGTCAGTGACGGCTTGCGAGTCGTCCGAGTTCGTGACGGCCTGTGGGTGGTCTCGGCGGAGATCCAACGTTGGCTGGGGGACCACCCGGGTTCTATCACGCGGCTTGAACGCGCCGTCGTCGAAAATCCCAAAGCAATAGTTGCTCGTTATCTCTTGGGCCGCGCCTATCGTCGAGCCGGAAACCTAGACGAAGCACAGGGAGCACTCAAGCCGACTCTTGAGGAGTTCCCGGATGAGGTTCGATCAGCCGTCGAGTATGCCCTTGTCCTGTACGACATGCGGCGGCCCTTGGTCGAGTCCATCGCAGTTCTCCAAATGGGAGGAGGGGTGGGTCGCCGCGACCCTCGATATTTGGCGGTACTCGGCGGGATGCTGCTTCTCGACGGCAAGTTCAGTGAGGCGGAGATGCTTTTCGACGAGTCGCGCAAGATGGACTTTCCATTCAGCGAAGCCAACAGAGTGGAGTTTAAACCGCGTGCAGTTGGTGGTGACAGCCCGCTCGCGGTGACTGGAACGGTTGTTGCAGTTCGTCTCGGGTACGCGTTCGTCCAAGTGCCGGGCATTCCGCTAAGCGTCTTCTGTGCGGGCTCCAAGTTGGGAGGGATCGTCATGAGGAAGGGGCTTAAGCTCCGCTTCAGCCTCTGCTTCACTTCTAGGGGCCCGATCGTGGATCAGCCCGAAGAGTTGAGCGAAGTTGCTGCAGAAGAGCCCAACGTGAAGACCGATAAATAGGCATTCGCAAAGTCCCGCCTCCGTTGGTTTTCAAAGAGCTACCGCGTCACCTGGCGATGCACGTCTGCGTTGGTGCGCGACCACGTCGGCGGCAAGTTCCGCGTAGCGCTTCACCATCGCCTCTGGGCGCGAAGGAGAGCCATTACCTCGATGAGTTTTACGATCACGATCTCTTCGACCCGATGCCGTTATTCGAGGGTTTGGACGCCAACCCCGACTTCACGAGACATCCGATGGCCGGCGTGGCGACTTCAGCAGGGGCCGAAGTCCACACACTCCGAGGAGTATTGACCGTGCTCGACACCATGGATCTGTTGGATCTCCCATTCGCGTTTACGCCCTTCATGCTCGACCTTTGTCGAGTCGCCAAAGTCGAATCTGATACTTCGGTTCCTGTGCACGCTCTTCGCGGTTGATGACCTCGCGGATCTGACCATCGTCGGTGAACTTCACCGCTGCGAGAGCGCCGAGATGTTCCAACGATCCCCGGCGACTCTTGAACGCGTCGGCCATTTCGTCACGATAGAGGTACATCGCAGAGCGTTTGCGGCCCTTAAGTACGCTCTTCACTTCGAGGCCGATATCGGGATCGAAGAAGACCAGCGAAGGCACAGCGCCGGCAACTTCCCATAGCTCGTGGAACATCGCGACACGCGATGCGACATCGTCCTCAAGGCGCCGCCCGACGAATTGCGCCCCCTCCAGGAGATTGACCTCCTCGATTGCATGCGTGCTCCGTTGCTCGGAGCGCACGATGCTGGCCAATCGATCGAGGACGTATGGATTCAGATGGCGGTAACGCTCAGGCTTCATGAGGTATTCGACCTTTGCGCCGTCGTCCGCGGTGTCGGGTGCCGTCAACATCCAACAGACGACGAGCGGTAGTCCGCAGGAACGACCCAGTTCTTGCAAAACCGAGTATTTCTCGAAGTCGCCGATGTCGCCGACGTACTGATCCTTCATCAGCTCACTCTATTCCCGAGAGCGGTCCGTGTTCCGAGCGGGCCGCCGCAGGACAGTAGGCGACGTTCTTGGCGGATCAGGCTGAGTTGCTGAGCGGCCCCGCGGAGGAACGATAGTCCGCGGACGAGCGACTGCCACACGTCTTGACCCTCGAGCTTGTCTGAGTATTCCTGCGCGCCTCGAGCACCTCGGCCCGCAGGTACCGGCGGCAACACGTTCCACTTCCATCCAACGGTGTAGCCACCGCTCCAGTTGGATCCGACGAGAGTCGAAGGTTCCACGAAATCCAGGACCTCATCGGAGTGAGCGAATCGATTTCGTGCATGACGCATCCCGCCAAGCAGCTGCTTCACGTGTTCGTCTGCATCCCGCAGGAAGAGGTAGCGGTTGCCGTACCTCCTTTGCAACGCTTCATCCAAGACGCAGACCCACCAGAGGGTTTCTCCGATGGTCGCAAACGCTCGCACAGGGTCATGCCAGTGAACATCCCGCATGCGATCCGCGGCGGAGTTCATCGCGGCAACGGTCCACTCGACTGACGACTGGCTGGTAGTGCCAAACGCTTCGTCTTCCATCTGCTCCCTTCCTCGCTGCCAGGCAGAGTAGCGAAGGACCGATCTCGGCCGGCCTTGAGATGTCGCGCGCGCGCGTTATCGTCGAAGGAACCGGTGCGACACACGCATCGACCAGGGAGGTGAGGACCGCACAGGTGTGAAACATCTGCCGTCGCAAGTGTTCCGGGGCTGAATAGCCTCACAAGTGTTGAGGTGTTCCGAGGGCAATGGCGAAGATCGAAAGTCCTGGTCAGGCTTGGAGAGCGCAAAAAAGTCGCGCTTGATTTCAAAGCCGGTGAGGTCGAAGCGGACCTTGAGGTCCCCAAGAGGTCCGCGCTCAGCTTCGAAGAGTTGCCGAAGCGAGCCAACATAAGTCGAAAGAGAATCTGACAGGTCAGGATCGACTTCGCTGTTAACTCGCAGGTACGGGAAGCGTCCGAATAACGTTCGGGACGGGGAGGCATGGGCACGCGAGCACCGCATGACGGATGAGCGACGAGTCTCATAGTCGGCGGTTTGCTAGCTAGGGTTGTACTTTCGGGCGCAGCCGGTGGACGTTAGGAGGGTCGGGTGTCGGCTCCGCCCTGCTGATGCCGCCCAATGCCTCTTGGATCGCCGCTGCTGCTTGGGCTTGCATGTTCGGTAGCACGTGCGAGTAGGTGTCGAGGGTGATGCCCACGGTCGAATGGCCGAGCGCTTCTGAGGCGATCTTCGGGTGGATGCCGCTCGTGAGAAGCATCGTGGCGAACGCGTGACGCAGGTCGTGGAAACGAACACCATCGGCGCGCGCCTCTCTCACAAGGCTTCCGAACTTCCGAGAAAACTCGCCAGGGTCGATAGGTCGTCCGTCACCAAGTTCGACGACGAGATCATTGTCGCGCCATGCTGTCCCGGCGCGCAGTCTGCGTGGTGTTTGACAAAGGCGATGTTGACGAAGCGCATCGATGGCGAACTCGGGGAGCGCGATCGTTCGGCGCGCTCGGTCGGTCTTTGGGTCGGCGAACTCGCATCCTTTCTTGGAACGTTGGTATGTTGACACGACGCGGACGAGGCCTTGCTCTAGATCGACCGAGGACCACCGCAGTCCGAGCACTTCTCCTCGCCGCATCCCGGTGGCTGCGGCCAGAAGCACGGCGATGTGCATCAACGTCCCCTCGGAGGTCACGATGATTCGTTCGATCATCCGCGCGTCGGGGATCGTTAGCGCGGGGCGTTTCGCTCGAGGTGGCTGAACGGCGATCGCTGGATTGACCGCAAGCAACTGCCAGCGCACGGCTTGACTGAGCGCCGCGGAGAGCACGCGATGGACGTGCACAACCGTCTGCGCGGACAAGCCGCCGGTTCCCTTCGCGCGACCAGACCTGAGGAGGCGCGCTTCGAAGGCTTGGATGTTGAGGGGTCGGAGCTTGGAGAGCTGCGTCTTGCCGAGCGCGGGAACGATATGAAGGCGGGTAACACCCTCATATCGGTCGAATGTCGTGGGGCGGACTCGATGCTGGATGTGCTCAAGCCATTGCTCCATGAATCGGGTGAGCGTCATGCGGGAGGCATCGCCGAGGATCAGGCCGGCGTCGAGTTCCGCGGTGAGCTTGGTCAATACTTGCTGAGCGTCCTTCCTGCTGCCGCGGATGGTCCGACGTACACGTTCGCGACCTCCCGTCAACGGGTTCTGGACTGACGCTGAGATGCGCCAAGACCCGGTGCCCCGCTGTGTGATGTTTCCTCTTGCCCTCATGGCTGCTCGACTACCTCCTCCATCGAGCGTACGGATGGACCGGACAAGATCTGGGGAGTTGTCTGCGCCTGGTTGTGGATCCAACGCAGCAGGGCCTCTCGGGGGATGACGACGCGGCGCGCGCCGAGGCGGATCGCGGGGAGCACATCGGCGCGCACGAGGGAGTACGCGAGGTCGGCGCTGATGCGCAGGATCTTGGCAGCCTCGCGCACCGTCAGCAGGAGCGGGTCAGCCTCGAACCGCCCGCACTCCTCGTGGAGGTCGTCGTGCGACTTCATGCCTACTTTTTGTGGGCGCGCGTCGAGTGGCCGGGGAGGTCGAGCAGGCGGGCGCGCCGTTGTGAGTCGATCGAAAGCCACACTTCTCCGAGCGGATCTGGCTCGAAGCGGTCCCAGCTTGTCGTGGCGAGGGTGATGCCGGGGGCGTGCAGGCGAGTTCGTGCGGCAACCTCGCGACCGGGATCGGGGAAGCAGAAGAGCAGAACGTCCGAGGCGTCCGCAAGGGTGGCGGCGCTGTGGTAGGCGGGGAGCTTGGCGGCCACGCGTCCGGGTGACTCGGTGCCTCGGTCGTACTCGAGCCAGAACGAGCGAGCGGCGTCGCCTGCGCGGAGAACCCCATAGCCGTCGGGAAGTACGATCCCGCCCCAACGATGCCGGCATCGCGATTCGCTCATCCGATCCGCCAGCTGGTGCGTGCCTAAGGTGCACAGGCACGCTCCGATCAGGCGCGCGAAGAACTCGTTCACTCCGACGATATGGGCGAGGTCGCTTCGCCAGGGGAGTTGGTCGACGTCCTCCTTGCGGAAGCCGAGTTGTCGATACTCGATGCCTCGTTGTGCGGCGACGATGCGCGCGCCGAGGAAGTCCAGCACGTAGTGACTCGGAGCTGACCCCAGAGCCGCTGGTTGGAATCGATCAACGACCCCGAGGCGATAGAGGCGAACCATGCGTCGTCTGGTGACCGGAGCGGAGTTGAAGTGCATGTGCTGGATCTGATGAACGGTAAGCATCCGATATTCGTAAAGCTCTTCGAGTAGCTCACGATCGCGAGCGGTCAGGGTCCTTGCAAGGCTCAAAAGGGTCCGAGTCCGGACGGACGGGCGCGCACGCGCCCGGCCGTGCCGGGGAGTCCTGCCCTCGCGCGAGCCACCCATCAGGGCACCTCACCTCGGGTAACGCAGCGACGGAGGTGGCTCGGCCATGGACGAGCCGGCGGATGAGCCATGGATCGAGCCACCCACCGATCCGGGCGATGATCAGCCACCTTTGCCACTGGCAAGCCTCCCTTGGCGTGCGCGGATCTCGTTGTCGACCTTGGCGCGTGCCTCGGCGAATCGCCTTGCTGAAGCGGCGCGCACCTCTGCCGCCCGCGCGGGCGCACCGGGCGTCGGCGCGATCGTGCGGAACGTGAACGGGACGCCGTGTCCCCCTGAGATCGCGGGCCGGCACGCGGCTTGGAACGTCGCGAGGTTCGAGAGGTCGTGCTCGGTCAGGGTTGGACGGAAGTGGCGCTCGAGAACGTGTGCGTCTTCGGGCGAACACGCGAACACGACCTTGGTTCGCGCGTTGGCGGCGAGAGACTCTCGCATCTCGCGCGGCAACTGGCCCATGTGCTGGTGCGCCAGGATCAGTGCGAGCCGGAAGCCTCGCGCCTCGGCGAGCAGATCCTCGAACGATTTCGGCAGCGCGAGGTAGTTGTGCATCTCGTCGACGTATAGCGCGGTGTCGGCTCGCTCGGCCTCCGGCCGCGACGCGCGACGCATGCATGCCTGCCATACGCGCGCGACGACGAACGCGCCGAGGAGGCGTGAAGTGTCCTCGCCGAGGGTTCCCTTCGGGATGCGAACCAGAAGCAAACCACCGTTGTCGATCAAAGCATCTATGTCGAGCTTCGGTTGCGGCTGACCGACCACGGCGCGCACCGGACCGCGCAGAAGGAATGCGCGCAGCTTGTTGAGGAGCGGCGCGATGTTCTGCTGGCGTTGCGCCTCGTTCATGCGTTCGTAGAGATCCCAGAACTCGCCAAGACCGACGACGCTGCCGAGCTTGCCGCGGATGGAGCGGCGCCACTCCTGCGATGTGAGCAGCGTCGGCACTTCGGCGAGCGTGGTGCCGGGACACTGCTTGAGCGTGAGGCACGCGGCGCGCATGATGTCGTCAGTGCGCGGCCCCCAATAGGGCTCCCAGATGCGTTTGAACACACCAAGGACGTGATCGACGACGAGGTCGTCGTCCTCTCCATCGAGCACGTTCAGACCCACAGCCCATTCGCGATCATCGGGATCAAGAACGCAGGTGCGCTCCTCGGCGCCGGTGGGGAGGCGCTCCAGGATCGCTTCCACCAGGTCCCCCTTTGGGTCGATGACGACGGCGGAGCGTCCGGCAGCCGCGTCGGCGAGCACCATGTTCGCCAGGAGCGTCGACTTGCCGGTGCCGGTTTCGCCGATCACATGGAAGTGATGGCGCGAGTCCTCGACCGAGATCGCGACGGGCCGATGTGCTGCGGAGTGATCGGCAACGCCCAGGATGCGGCCGATCGTGCCGAGGGCGCGCGGCGGAGCGGAGGTGCGCGCACCGGCGCGCTCGAGACCGACGACGGTTCCGGCCGCCGCGAGCGTTGCGAGTTGCGCCAGCTCGGGTACGGACAACAGATATCCACGCCTCAGCCGGCGCGATCCCATCGCGCGAGCGCCGCCCGGGATCGATCGACGACGGAAACCATTACGTCCTTCGAACAGTGCGTACGAACCGGCGAGCGAGTGGATGCGTCCGCGCGCTTTCTCGGACTCTGGCGACGAGACGGCGACGCGAACCGTGCACTCCCACAGTGGCGAGGCAGCCTTCGTTAGGATCGCGCGAACGTCGGCCTCGAGGCTCGGGTCGGCTGCGGGACGATGGCCTGGCGCGCCGCGGCCGGCGCGCCAGGACAATGACCGGGTACGAGTGCCGCCCGAGCGCAGCACGTGCGCTGCACGACGGAACCGCTTGCGCGCGCGCGCGGTCGCTGGTCGAGCCAACACCTGGATCGACGCACTCTCGTCATCGTCGAGCGCCGTGAGCGATGCGAGCGCGAGACCCAGCGGATCTTCGCCAGGAGGTGCGCCGATCGGGAACCACGACGGCTCGGCAAGGACCAGCTCGCACGTCTCGACGCCGCTCTCGAGGTGTCCGTGGGCGGGTGAGTCGTCGTCAGCGAGCGCGGTGCGCGCACCAGGGAATGCGACTTCGACTGCTCGTTCGATCAAACCCGGCGGCACCTGCTTGGGAACCCACAGTGCAAACTCGATCTCCTCGGGCCGACCGGTGACCTCCCACGAGAGGTGCGGCTGACCACCGGTGAACCGCTTCCACCACGGACGAAGGAGCGCGTGCAATCCCATCCACAGAACGAGCGCTGACTGCGGATCCACGTCGGGCGGGGGAAGGATGTGTATCCGGCGTGCGCTTCCGCCGACCTTTCGTGAGCGACGCGCGCGGAGCAAGAGAAAGACCAAGTAGGAACAGACGATGGCAGCGACGATCGCTACGAGCACAGGTGCCGCGTGCGCAAGAGCATCGCGTCCCGAACGCAGCAGGCGTCGGGCCGTGTCACCTGGATCGAGAAGGTAGCGAGTCAACGGACCACCCGGCAATGACGGCGTCGGTGTCACCCGCGGTCGCCTCAATCGCCCCACCCAAAGTGGATGTGGGTCAGGTGGTCGAGCGTGAAGACGCGTGTCGTGCCACCTTCCAACATGAAGGGACCGCCGAGTTCGTCCGGTCGCATCGAGGCGGGAAGCTCTAGGATCGCTTGCATCACTTCTCGAACTGCTTCGTTGTCGGGTGACACCGGCGCACCGTCAACGCCGAGGATGTCCGCCGCGCGCCCGAAGTAGTGGTTGGAGACGCGCGTCGTCCCCTTCACGTAGGTGGAGTGACCGGTGATGAGTGGACCAACGGGCGCGAGCTCGTGCGACTGGGAGACCGCAAGCAACACCGCGAGGACACGTGGATCAACCCGGCCGGATTCGACATCACCACGCGCTGCGGCCGTGAGAGAGATCGCTGGATCTGAAAGAACGTTTCGGGGGAGATCCGACCCGGAACCGATCGCGGCGGCGTCGCCACCCCCGCCGGCAAGCGCGCTGAGAACCATGACCGGCAACATCAACAGTCCGGTGAGGCTCGCTCCGATCGTCTTCAGCGGCGTCATTGCGGAGCCTCCAATGCTTCGAGCTCCTCAGGCGACGAGGTGGCCATCTCGCTCTCTTGTTCGGACGCGATCACTTTGATCGCTGCTCTCTCAGAGCCCAAGACGAGGATGCCTTCGCCGCGATCACAGCTCAGAAGGAAGGAGCGCTCACCGTCGGAAAGGTTGAAAGCGCGCCCGAGCGCCTCGATCGCTTGCGGCGATTGACCGAGCAGCACCTGGGTTGATGCGTTCGTCACCACCGCTTGGCCGAGGTCGCTACCGAGCAGGTCGGTGACGTCCTGAGTGATCGTCGTAAGCCCGCACCAGTACTTGCGGCCAGACTTCGCGAGACGCTGAAGGAAGCGCGCGCCCGCGCCGCTGCCTGCACCCATGAGCAGCCACGCCTCATCGACCACCACGATCCGACGACGGCGCTCGCCTCGCGCGACACGACGCCCGACCGATTCGAGTGCGAGCATCGTTGCCGTGGGTTTGAGTTCTTCGGGAACGCTACGTAGGGAATAGACGACGAGGTGACCCTCGGGGCGAATCGTCGTTGGTCCCGCAAACAGCTCGCGGTAGGAACCGTTCGCGAAGGGCTCGAGGTGATCGGCGATGCGCGCGCCGTCGGTCGCGTGCTGGAGGTGCGCGACGAGATCACGCAGCAACGGCGCTGGCCGTTGGTGTGTCGATGGTTCCGCGGTGATGCCTGCGGCTTCGTACGTGCGGAGCAGAGCCTTGTCGAGCACTGCTCGATCCGAAGCCTCAAGCGATCCGACCATGACGGCAACGAGCGAATGCATGAACAGTGCTTGCTCGGTGAGCGCTTCGGGTTGACCCGCGTGAGCGAGGTCAAGAGGGTTCAGGCGCACGCCCGGCGCGCCGAGTCGCACCGCCGTTCCCCCCACCGCGCGGGCCAGCCGCAGGTACTCGTCCTCGGGGTCGACGACCATCACGTCGATCCCCGCATACAGCGAGCGCAGGATCTGCAGTTTCGCGAGGTAGCTCTTGCCGGCGCCTGAGCGCGCGAGGATGACTTGGTTGTAGTTGTCCAGGCCGAATCGATCGACGAACACCAACCCGCCGGTCATGGCGTTTCGTCCCGCCAGGATCCCGGAGCTTGCGTTGATCTCGGCACTCGCGAACGGGAAGGAAGCGGCGAGCGCTCGCGTGTCGAAGGTCCGTCGCAGCTTCAGCGCATCGGTCCCCAGCGGCAGGGTCGAGGCCCTCCCCTGCGGCGCGCGAAACGTGACAGGGCGCGCGTCCAGCAACATCGACGCGCACAACGACCGGACACGTTGTACCTCGTGCGCCAGCGCATCTTCAGAGTGCGCGCGCACCGTGATGTAGAGGCCGACGCGGAACAGGCGGCCCTCGCCTCGTGCGATGTGAGCGGCAAGCTCCGACGCGTCGTCGGCCGCAGCGTCCAACGCGGGATCGACCAACCGGTCGTTGCGCGCGTCGATCCGGCGCGTCGATTCCAGGCGAGCAAGCTGGCGACGCAGATGCAGCGCTGCCTCATGCATCGGCACTGGATCGACGTGAACCGATACATCCACGGCACCCTGATGCCCGAGCAACGGCGAGAGCCAGCCGAGGCCGACCTCTCGCGGATAACCGATGACCGCAAAGCTCTCGCACCATGTGTCTCCGGTGCGCAGCCGTCGAGGAAACACCTCGATGGACTCGGGTCCGAACAGACCCGGACCCGCAGCGCTCACCATGACGCTTTCACCACCTCGGCAGGAGGGGACTGAGGTGCGGGCGGGGGCGGCGCCTCCGGATCGGTCGCGCGTTGGATCACCGTCGCGACCTCATCGCCGTCGAGACGCTGCAAGGACAATCCGAGGCCTCGAAGCTGCCCCGCCAGCTCGTCCGAACGACGTTCGAGATCCGAGCCGTCGAGGCCTCGCAAACACAGGAAGACCGTGTGGGTCAGAATGTCTCGCCGCGCGCCCAGTTCGGTCAGGAAGGTGGCGTGCTCGCGCGCCGAGGCTTCAAGCGCTGGATGCGCGAGGTCCCCCGCCGACTGTTGCAACGCATCGACCGCTGCGCGAACGTCGGTTCGTTCGGAGCGCACGACGATCTGCAAGGGAGCGTCGAGCGAGTTCAGAACGCGCCCGAACCCTTCGACAAGGGCGCGCCGCTCGTGCTCTGAGCGCAGAGCGAAGTTTACGGAAGAGGACCGCAGGATTAAGACCTTGTCGCCACCGCCGACGGTGATCTCGCCGCTAGTCTCGATCGCTTCGACCCCGAACTCGACCGGTACGACGCGATCAGCATTGATTCCAAGAGGAACCGAGGCGATGCCCTCGGGCGCCAGGACTCGCTTGCGCGGCACGCGCATGAAGCGAAAGGCGTCAACCAGGAAGCGTTCGACATTGGAGCCTTCGATCGTCGTGGTCGCACACACCACCCCGACGGCCGCAAGCGGCGCCGCGAGGATGCCGAATGCAACGAGCGGAAGATGCCTGCCGAAAACGAACCACAACCCCCACAGCGCGAACGCATCGCAGGCAAGCAACGCAAGCTGACGCGCGGTGAAGCGACCGAGGATGCGGTCGGCCATGTCGATATCGGCGGGGATGCGCGTCCTCATGCGCCCACAGCCTTGATCGCCGCGGTGGCGGCCGCCTTGCCGCGTGACTTGGTCTTGGACCACGCCCTCGTCCCGGCTCCAGCAAGCGCGCAGTTCAGCATCCAGAACGGCACCTTGTAGAGCAGATACAGCAGACATGCGATGACCAGCAGGTCGATCAAGCCGCTGCCGATCGGCAAACCGAGCACTCCTTCGTGGGTCAGGAACACTCGAAGCGCGGTCGCCAACAGCATCGCCTGGAGGACCGGCGCGGCAAGGAGCGCGATCGTCGCACGCCACCACATGCGGGCGAGTCCTTCAGTCTGAGGCAGCGCGTGACCGATGAGCATCAGCGGCGCGCCGGTCGCCAGCAGCACCAGCGCTGCGATGCGCACGACGTAGGAGACAACCACGAGCATCGCGAGCACGAGTACCGCCAGCGCCAACAATGCGATGAACGGATTCAACGCCGCCGCGCCCAGCATCGACGACATCCGATCGCTCACTTCGGACGGGGTGGTTGCCGCGCCCAACATGGCGCGCTCCAGCGCGTTGGAGAGTCCGATCATGGTCCGAAGCAGCAGCAGGCTCACGTTCGCGGCGCCGGCTGCCAGAATGAGTCGCGGCAGGAGTTCCTTCGCGGTGAGCTGCGAGCTCAGTCCACCTCCGGTCATCACCAGCCCCGCGCCAGCGAGCACCATCAGGAGCAGGAAGGCGTCCGCGATCCCTAAGGAGAAGCGCCATAAGCCAACGACGCGCGCGTTGTCCGCGAGCGCGGGCGTCGCAAACAGCGTGCGCCCGAGAAGGTCAAAAACTGGTCGCACGCCCGCGGTCACAAGACCCGCGAACCACTGCGTGATCGCGTAGCGCACGCGCCCGATGACATCCCAGAACGGAGGCTTGTCCGGCTCCGCCGGAGTGGGCGACATCGTTGACGACGGGGACGCATCCGCGCTTGGTTGCGGCAGAGGGGTCTGCGCGCGCGCCTCACCCGGAAGGAGAACAAGCCCCAACGCCACTGCGATGACCAAGGTGCTACGCACCGATGACGCTCTTGACTATCGCGACCAGAACCGGCGCCAGCAGCGCCAGCGCCAGCCCAACCAACGCCGAGCGCGCCGCGCCTTTGGCGCGCTCGACACCACCCGGGTCGCCGCCGGCGATGACGTAGCGGACGCCCGCGTAAGTCAGGCAGGCGATCGCGAGCGCCGCCAAAACGGCCATGAGCATGTTCCGGATCCCGTCCAGGATGTGCACGATGCGCGCCATCCCCGGATCGGTTGCTGCGAACAACACGAGTTGTCTCACCTGCTTCCTCCTCTCGGGTTCGATCGACTTGGGCCGGATCGCGGGAGCGAGGTCACTCACCTCCTTTCGGTCGGCTGTTCCTAAGCGACCTCATCCATCCCGCGTCCGGCATCCACTACAAGGCCAAGAAGTTGGTCGTCTCGCCCTGATGATCCGAGGGACGTTGGGGGACGGTGTGGTCAATCGTTCGACGGGGATTGACTAGGGACGTTCGCGACACGATGTCCCTCAGAGGGTTTGTGGTCAGGTTCGTCCAGGAAACGTCCCTCGACGAATGGACGAAGTGCCGCTCGCGCGCTCGCGCGCCGCTTCCGTCCCGCACGCTTGGAGAGGCCGTACCGCGCGGCGACCATCTCCCAGGAGCGACCGTCGTGGGCGACGATCGCCGCGTCAACTTCAGAGAGGACGCCTGCATCGACCGCCTCGAAGATCAGCGCCAGTGCGGTCTCTTCCGCCGTTCTCCCGAACGGGGCTGCGGCGAGCAACAGTTCAGGTTCAAGGACGAATGAGCGACGCCATGTCGACTCCACCGCTAACCACCGGTATGTGCGGAAGCGAGCGGCGTTGATCAGACGCTGTGCGACGTTGCGGGTGTCGGGCTCGATAGCGCGCACTGCTGCCCAGAAGTTGACGAGCACCTCCGCGTGAACCTCTTCGATCAGAACCCATGAGCCGCTGCGGATGTGCGCGACCACCTCCAAGAGCCCTGGCAGCATGAGACCGATGGTGAGCGTTCGCGCGACCTCGTCACGACGAGCCAGGACACAGATCGCGGCGAGGATGCCATCGCGCGCCTCCGACCTCGGGGCACTGGCTGCGAGACGTCCGACGAGGTTGTCGAACGATTCCACGTCTGACAAGCCGTGACTCGACTTCCTCCACCGGGCAAGCTCTCTGTCGAACGTCCCACGCTCTGCGAGATAAGCAAACTGAATCTTGACGTGATCGAAAACATCCATGCGTTCCCTCCTCCCTCGTTTGCTCGGAGGATGAACAACAAGTGTCTCCCGAACGACCCCCAAAACCTCCGGACCCCTCGACGTCACTGGCCACAATGTCCAATGGCGAAAAGTCTGACAAGGCCCTCAATTACGCAATGAGGGCTTTCCTCGCGGACCTGGAGAGAGGGATAATCCGGGTCCGAGAACAAGCTCCCTCGAAGGGTGCCGCGGATGGTGCGGGACGAGCTCGAAATGATGGGGACGCGGGACATCGCGTTAAGACACGCGATGTCCCCAGCCCCACCGTCCAGGTGATCGCGCCGCCCGTGAGGCGCGCGGGTGATCTCCCCGGTGCACTGCAAGGTCGAGGACTCCCCGCGACAACCGCGATCAACGCTCGGCAAGCAACCTTCTGGGTCCGAGAACTCCCGCCTGCTCTCGTCATCATCGACCTGCGCCTCCGTGGCGCACGCCTTCTGATGGAGCACCTTCGCAATCAGGGCCGAGCCGTCTTCGCGCTCAGCGACGATTCAGCCGAGCGGAAGAACGCCCTTGACGCAGGATGCTCCGAGGTGGATCCGCTACTCGATCCTGAAGAGGTCGCTCTCAAGGCGGCCACCGTTCTCAAGAACAACGGTCAGCGCCCCGCGAAGCAACTTGTTGTTGGGGACTTCATCGTCGACCTCGCGACGGGTGTTCTCGTTTGGGAGGGACGCACCATTCCCGCGCCGCCCGTCACGCTCAAGCTTGCTGCTTGCCTTGCGCGCTGGGCTGGCTGCCTTGTCCCGGTCGCGACGATCCTCGCTGAGGTCTGGGGTGAGG
>JBKJXT010000401.1:0-25740 GCA_046716205.1 Actinomycetota bacterium | reverse complement strand
TTACCGACCTCGGCCTGATCGTGATCGACGACGAGTCGCACGCGGCATACAAGGAAGCCCGCGCGCCCCGGTTCCACGCGCGTTCTGTGGCCGCCGAGCGGATGCGCCGCGCGAACGCACAGCTCGTGCTGGTCGGCGTGCCCCCGTCGATCGAGGCGCGCACGGCGACCGAGCGCGGAGCGTTCTGGCTGGTCGCGCCGGATCGTGCGGCCGAGCGGAGGGCGCGACCACCAGTCACGGTGATCGATCGCACGGGGGAGCGTCTCGTCCCCACAGCCATGACCCTTCGGATGGCTCAGCGTGCGCGTGACGACGGCAAGCGCGTGGTGATCGTCGCGCACCGGGGGGCCGAGCACACCGTGCGCATCGCGGAGCGTACGGCGCGCATCCTGAAGATGGGGCCGGTCGCGATCCTCGAGGCCGGCGCGCAACCGTCGGCGGTCGCGAAGGCCGCGCGCACCGCGGAGGTCATCGTAGCCACGCCGTTCATCGCGAAGGATCTCACGCTCGAGCGCGTCGGGCTGCTCGCGTTGTGTGACGTGGATGCCGCCCTTAGCTCGGCCGAGTACCGGGCCGCCGAAGAATCCTTCGCGACGTGGTGGCGCGCAGCGCGGTGGGTACGCGGTGGTGCCGTGGCGCTCGAGACCTCGTCCCCGGATCACCCCGCCATCCGCGCGCTGGCGCGCTGGGACCCGGACCTGCTGTGGCGCGCCGAGGTCACGCGCCGGCGCGAGGCGAACTACCCGCCGTTCGCAACGATCGCGCGGATCGACGTGCCCGCCGAACGGGCCGCCGCCGCGGTCGAAGACCTCTCGCCCACGGGGTTGGAGCTGCTCGGGCCCATCCCAGGTGCCGCATCCTCCGTTATCGTTGTGCGCGCTCCGACGAGAGCCGGGCTCCTTCAGGCTCTCGCGCCGGTCGCCGCCCGGTGGCGGACGGCCGAGGAGCCGATGCGCATCGACGTCGACCCGTGGGAGGTGCTCGTTCCGAAGTGGCGAAGCTCGAGATCCTGACGCTCGGCAACCCGATGCTGCGCTCCAAGAGCGCGCCGATCGAGCATTTCGATGACGCCTTGGCCGCTTTCGCCGACGACATGCTCGAGACGATGCGCGCCGCGCCGGGGGTCGGCCTGGCGGCACCGCAGGTCGGCAAGCTGATCCGGATGTTCGTGTTCGACGACGGTGAGGAGCGGTCCGGTGCCCGGTGCAACCCCGTCATCGTGTGGCAGTCCGAGGAGACCACCGAGGCCGAAGAGGGCTGCTTGTCGATCCCCGGGACCTACTTCCCTGTGGTGCGCTCGACGCAGGTCCGCGTCGAGGCTCGTGACGTACACGGCGCGACGGTGATCGAGGAAGCCGAGGGGTTCCTGGCTCGGATCTTCCAGCACGAGATCGACCACCTGGACGGGATCATGTTCATCGACCGCCTGGCCCCGGAGCTCCGCAAGGAGGCGCAGCGGGTCCTGCTGGACCAGGATTTCGGGATGCGTCCCCCACCAAGGCGCAAACCGGACGAGGAACTGTAGCCTTCGGCGTCGAAAGCTCGTTGTACAGGCAACAGCCTGGGTTCCTCGTCACAGGAGTACATGAGTGCAGCTCCGCCGCCGCATCCCCACCCTCGTCCCCGCGCTCGCATTGGCCATCCTTGCCGCAAGCACGTCGTCGTCCGCGACCTACGTGCACGTCGATCACTACGGCAAGATCGGCCGGACCACGAGCCGTCCCTTCACGCTGCAGCTGGTAGACCTGCGCGAGAAGGCAGCCCGGTTCGACGAGGACCCACTGTTGATCCGCATGAGCGCGAACGAGGTCCTCGACCTCTCGCGAGATGGAACTCTCCGAGACGACCCCACCACCGCCGCGTGCCGGCAGACCGAGCGAGCCGCCGTGAAAGGTGCCGCACGCAAGACCGGCTACGTCGGGTACTGCTGGGGCGGGGGCCCGGACCGGGTCGAGGACTCGTGGCGGCCGCAGGGGATCACGTCCACCTCCGACGCGTACGCATCCCAGACCGCCGACGGAACGCCGGACGGCAGCCACGGCTTCGCCGTTTCGTGGTACAGCCTTCGCGAGCAGGGCTCGCGCGTCTCCTTGTTGAACGCCTCGGCGAAGGGCACGGGGCTGGGGAAGTACGCGCACGTGTTGCTGGTGGACCCGCAACGCGGCAACGACGATCACCTCACCTTCGCCGCGACGAGCCACGTCGGCGGCTTGGTCTGGTACCGCAACTGGCTGTTCGCCGCCGACTCATCGCGCGGGCTGCTGGTCTTCGACATGAACAAGATCTATCGCCTGCCGCCGACCGGCGTGACCGACTCGATCGGCTGGGATCCTTTCGGCCGTAAGTACGCCGCGTACGGCTACGACTACGTGCTGCCGATCCAGTTCCGATACAAGCCGCCCAAGATCGGCACGTGCGGGCGGCAGCGGGACTATCGTGCGCCGCTGTGCTTCAGCTTCATCGGGCTGGACCGCAGCACCACGCCGGACAGCATCGTCGCCGGCGAGCACCGCACGGCTGCGGCGCTGGAGGCCAGCGGCGGCCGCGCGCGCCTGACGAGATGGTCGCTGAACCCGACGGACGGCTTGCTGTGCGACCGCCGTTCGTCTTGCCGAACCAGACGGGCGCCGGCTTCAGCGGTCCGTGTGCGAACCGTCTACGTCACGCCGACGCCGACGCTGCAGGGCGCGATCTCCTGGAGAGGCCGCTTCATCCTCAGTCAGAGCAACCGCGGCGGTGGCGTCCCGCCGACGCTGTACGCCTCGACGCCGGGACCCACGAGCATGAAGTTTGGACGCGTCCGTCACACGAGGCCGTGGGTCGTTGGGCCCGAAGATCTCACCCTTTGGCGCGACAGCACCCGATCATCTTCAACGGGGCGCAACGCTCGGGTCTGGTCGCTGACCGAGTTCGCGCACGAGCGCGTCGTGTTCGGCGTGAGGCTCAGCAGCGTCGACTAAAGTCTCATCGCATGCGGGTCGAGTTCTTCGGCACGCCGGAGGTCGCCACGCCGAGCCTGCGGATGTTGATCGCGGGCGGTCATGAGATCGCCGGCGTCGTCACGCAGCCGGACCGCGTCCGCGGGCGCGGGCGCGAGGTGTCCCCCTCGGCGGTGAAGCAGGTCGCGCTCGCCGAAGGCCTCACGACCCTGCAGCCGCAGTCTCCGAAGGAGCCCGAGTTCGCCGACGCGCTCAAGGTCCTCGAGCCGGAGGTGCTCGCCGTTGTCGCCTACGGACACATCTTGCCGCCGGGCGTCCTCGACATCGCTCCTGCGGTGAACGTCCACTTCTCCTTGCTCCCTCGCTACCGAGGCGCGGCGCCGGTGCAGCGCGCGCTGATGGATGGCGTCCGGGAGACCGGAGTGAGTGTGTTCCTGCTCGAGCCGACCGTGGACACGGGTCCGGTCCTTGCGACCGCGGCGGTACCCGTCGGGGAGACGGACACCGCCGGCGATCTGTTCGAGCGCCTCGCGCCGGTGGGGGCAGGGTTGTTGCTCAGCGCTCTCGAACAGCTCGCGCATGGCGACGCGGACGGCGAGATCCAAGACCCCGCACTCGCATCGCCGGCTCCCAAGATCAAGCCCGAGGAGTGCGTGATCGACTGGACGCGTCCGGCGCGCGAGATCGCGAACCTCGCTCGAGCGCTGAACCCCCGTCCGGGCGCGCACACGACCTACCGCGGCAAGCGGCTGATGGTCTGGCGCGCTCGGCCGCTCGAGCACGGCCCGGACGCGCCCGGCGTCATCACGCAGGCCGACAACGCGGGGCTGATGGTCGGGACCGGAAGCGGCGTCCTGGAGCTTGTCGAGGTGCAACTCGAGGGCAAACGTCCGGTTCCGGGTCCGGACTTCGTCCGCGGGTATCGTCCCGAGCCCGGCGCGAGCTTGGGCTAGGTAGCGACTCGTTTACAATCACTGCCATGACGACCCGCCGCCACCGTTTGGCTCCCTCGATCCTGTCCGCAGACTTCGCGCGCTTGGGCGAAGAGGTCAAGGCGATCGAGGCGTATGCCGACCTCTTCCATGTCGATGCGATGGATGGACACTTCGTCCCACCCATCACCATCGGCCCTGTCGTGGTGAAGAGCCTCCGCGCGGTCACGGATCTTCCCCTGGAGTGTCATCTCATGGTCACCGACCCGATCGGACAGACCGAGCAGTTCGCCGAGGCCGGCGCTGATTCGGTCGTCGTCCACATCGAGGCGGCGCCCGACCCCACCGAGGTCATCAAACGGGCGCGCGCGCTGGGGATCGGCATCGGTATCTCACTCAACCCGCCGACCCCGCTCGACGCGGTGCTCCCATGGCTGGCTGAGATCGACGTTTTGAACTGCATGACGGTGAACCCCGGCTGGGCCGGGCAGCGATTCATCCCCGAGGTGCTGCCGAAGATCCGTGCGGCCCGCGAGCACATCGAGCGCGAAGGCCTGGAGACCTCGATCGCGGTGGACGGCGGGATCGACCTCAACTCCGGCGCGCAGGTCCTCGACGCGGGCGCGAACGTGCTCGGCGCTGCATCTGCGATCTTCTCGCAACCTGACTCCGCGGCTGCAGCACGCGCCATGCGTGAACTCCTGGACGCGCGGGAGGCGCTGGCGTAGATGGCCGACCTCATCCTCGTCGCCGACGACGATCCAGACATCCTGCGCTTCGTCGAGCTCAACCTCCGACTCGAGGGCTACGAGGTCCTGACCGCCGCCGATGGTGAGGAAGCTTTGGAGCTCGCCAAGGAACGCGGCCCCGAACTGGTGATCCTCGACGTGATGATGCCGCGGATGGACGGATACGAGGTGTGTCAGCGTCTGCGTCAAGACAGCCAGACGAGCCACGTGTGCATCATCATGTTGACCGCGAAATCGATGTCCGCGGACAAGGTGCTCGGCCTCACCTCCGGCGCAGACGACTACATCTCCAAACCGTTCGACCCGATGGAGCTCGTCGCGCGCGTGAAGACGACGCTGCGCCGTACCCGCGAGATGACGGCGATGTCACCGCTGACCGGTCTGCCGGGCAACATCCAGATCGAGCAGGAGATGCGCCGGCGCGTCGTGGGCGGAGAGCCCTACGCCGTGCTGTGGCTCGACCTCGACAACTTCAAGGCCTTCAACGATCGATACGGCTGGGTGCGGGGCGACAACGCGATCACCTACCTGGCGACGGTGCTGCGCGAGGTCAAGGGCGAAGACCAGGACATGTGGGTCGGCCACATCGGCGGCGACGATTTCGTCATGGTGATCGACGCCAAGGATGTGGAGGGCATCTGCGAGGCGACCGTGAAACGGTTCGACCGCGACGTGCGAGAGCTCTATGACGACGAGGATGCACAGCGAGGCTCTGTGCGCGTGACCGACCGGCTCGGCCGGGAGCTCGAGTTCCCGCTCGTCAGCGTTTCCATCGGCGCCGCCACCAACGAGCATCGCGTGGTCAGTGACCACCGCGAACTGGTCGAGACCGCCACGGAGATGAAGAGCTACGCGAAGAAGCGTCCGGGCAGCGTCTATTCGATCGATCGCAGGAGCGCAGGCACGGTCTGAGACGGTTCTGGCACTGAAAGCCCTGCATAACGCTGCGGTCAACTCGCATCCGCTGCTGGTAGTCTAAGGAATATGCCACAGAGTAACGACTTGTCCCTGATGCGGCGCGCCCTGCGCGTTGCCGAACGGGGCCGAGGGTCGACCAGCCCGAACCCACCCGTGGGTGCGGTGCTCGTCCGTGACGGGGTCGTGATCGGCGAGGGCGCTCACCATGGTCCGGGGACCGATCATGCAGAGGTCGAGGCGATCCGGGCGGCGGGAGATGCGCGGGGTGCGACCCTGTATCTCACGCTCGAGCCGTGCACCCACCACGGCCGGACTCCACCCTGCGCGCCTGCCGTCATCGCGTCGGGGATCGCTCGTGCCGTCATCGCGACCACCGACCCTAACCCCAACGAGCAGGGAGCCGGCATCGAGGCGCTGCGTGCTGCCGGCATCGAGGTGACCGTGGGTGTCCTGGACGAAGAGGCGCGCGCGCTGATCGCCGGGTTCGCGCGCCTGGTGACGAGCGGCAAGCCCCTGGTGACGCTGAAGATCGCCCAGAGCCTCGACGGCCGTGTGGCGGCAGCGGATGGCTCCTCGAAGTGGATCACCGGTCCCGCCGCGCGCCGCGACGCGCATCGTTTGCGCGCAGCTGCGGATGTGGTCCTCACCGGGATCGGGACCGTGCTCGCCGACGACCCGGCGCTGACCTGCCGCCTGCGGGGGTTCACCGGCGCGCAGCCGACACGCGTGGTCGTTGACTCGACCGCTCGCACCCCGCTCGACGCCAAGATCCTGTTGCCCGACGCGCCGACGTTGATCGCGGTGACGGGCAAGGCCACCGAGGACGCGGTGGCGGCGTTGCGCGCTCGCGGGGTTGAGGTCGTTGTGTTCGCCGGCCGCGACGCACGCATCGACATCGTCTCGCTCCTCGAGGAGCTGGGACGACGGGGGATGAGCGAGGTCCTCGTCGAGTCGGGTCCGCAGCTCGCCGGAGAGCTCGTCGAGCATGGATTGGTAGACCGGTACGTCTTCTACATCGCTCCGAAGCTTCTCGGCACCGTCGGGCTTTCGGGCATCGCCGGGCTCGTCGTGCCGAACATCGCCGACGCGCGGGAGTTCACCGTTACAAACGTGCGCCGGCTCGGCGCTGATATCCGCATCGACGCGAAACCGAGGGTGTAGATGTTCACAGGGATCGTCGAAGGAAAAGGCTCCGTCATGCGCTTGATCCGCAGAGGCGGTGGCGCACGGCTCGAGGTTCTCGCGCCGCAGTTCGTGAACGAGCTCAACGTCGGCGATTCGATCGCGGTGAATGGTGCCTGCGTGACGGTCGTCGAGAAGAACGCCGAGGCGTTCGCGGCCGACCTCGTCCCCGAGACGGTTGCGCGGACGAACCTCGGCATCCTGCAGCTCGGCGAGGACGTGAACCTCGAGCGTCCCGTGCGCGCCGCGGACCGTCTCGGCGGCCACATCGTGCAAGGTCACGTCGACGCTGTCGGTGCAGTGCGTTCCCGGCGTCGTGTCGGCGCGCAGGAAGTGATGGAGATCAACATCCCTTTCGAGCTCTCCCGCTACTTCGCGCCGCAGGGCTCGGTTGCGCTGGACGGCGTTAGCCTCACCGTCGTAGCGGTCGATCGCGATCGCTTCCGGGTTGCGCTCATCCCGCACACGGTGTCGGCGACGACGCTGGGCCTCAAGCAGCAAGGCGCGGCGGTGAACGTGGAAGTCGACGTGCTCTCCAAATACGTCGAGCGGCACATGGCCGCGCGCGCTGCGCGTCCGACGCTGGCGACCTTGTTCGAAGACCCCCCGCGCGAGCGAGAGGCGACCGAGGCGGGGCTGCGTCCCGTGCAGCCTCCCGCGAAGGCCCCTGCAGCCAAGACGGCGCCATCGAAGCCCCTTGCTCCGAAGGTCCCCGCCGCCAAGGCGCCGACCGGCAAGGCTGCATCGACGAAGCCGGCCCCGGCCAAGCCGGCGAGCAAGCCACCCAAAGCGACAGCGAAGCCTGTCGCCAAGCGAACGACGCCCCAAGCTGTGAAGCCACGCCCTACGAAGACCTCCAAGACCAAGAAGGCCACGCCGGCTGCACGCGTGAGCCCCGCCAAACGCGTCGCCGCCAAGCGTGGCGTTGCGCATCGGCCGGCCGCCAAGCGGCGCCGCTAGGAGTGAGGATGTTCGCAACGATCGAAGAAGCCCTCTCCGACATCCGAGAGGGCAAGACCATCATCGTCGTCGACGATGCCGACCGCGAGAACGAAGGTGACTTCATCGTAGCCGCCGAGAAGATCACCCCAGACATCATCAACTTCATGGCGACGCACGGACGCGGGTTGATCTGCATGCCGATCGTCGCGGAGCGGCTCGATCAGCTCCAGATCGCGCCGATGGTCCCCGAGAAGATGTCCACGCACGAAACGGCGTTCACTGTTCCCGTCGACATCGCCAACGGCGGAACGGGCATCAGTGCTCACGACCGGTCCGCGACGGTGCGCAAGATGCTGGACGCGAACGCCGTCCCAAAAGACTTCCGCAAGCCTGGTCACACGTTCCCGCTGCGCGCGCAGCCCGGAGGTGTGCTCAAGCGCGCGGGGCACACCGAGGCGGCAGTCGACCTCGCGCGGCTCGCGGGCCTCTATCCCGCCGGGGTCATCTGCGAGATCATGAACCCCGACGGAACGATGGCGCGCCTTCCCCAGCTCGAAGAGGTTGCCGTCGAGCACGGGCTCAAGCTAATCTCGATCGCCGACCTGATCGCGTACCGTAGACAGAAAGAGACGCTCGTACGGCGCGAGGCAGACGCGGTCGCGAAGCTGCCGACGCCGTTCGGCGACTTCACGGTGATCGGGTACGAATCCTTCGACGGACGCCATCACTTGGCGCTGGTCTGCGGGGACATCGGCGACGGCGAGCGCGTGTTGGTGCGGGCGCACTCCGAATGCCTGACCGGGGACGTATTCGGCTCCAAGCGCTGCGACTGCGGGACCCAGCTGACCGACGCCATGGCCCAGGTCGCCGGTGAGGGTCGCGGCGTGATCGTCTACATCAGGGGCCACGAAGGGCGCGGGATCGGACTCCTCCACAAGCTCAAGGCCTACGCGCTGCAGGAATCGGGACAGGACACCGTCCAGGCGAACCAAACGCTCGGCTTCCCGCCCGATGCCCGCGACTATGGCGTCGGCGCGCAGATCCTCGTCGATCTCGGCGTACGCACGATGCGGCTGCTGACGAACTCGCCGACCAAGCGTGCCGGTCTGGAGGGGTACGGCCTGGAGATCGTGGAGCGCATTCCGCTCCAGACGCGGGCCACCGAACACAACATCGCGTACCTCCGAACTAAGAAGGACAAGCTCGGCCACGACCTCGATCTCGACGACACCAAGGCGGCACCTGTTGGCCGGTCGGACGACACCGTCTAGCGAGCCGCTCGACGCGAGCGGTCAAACATTGGCGATCGTCGTCGCGCGTTTCCACCTCGACATCACCGAGGCGCTGCTGGACGGCGCGCTGCGGTGTCTGCGCGAACACGGTGCACCCGATCCGCGGGTGGAATGGGTGCCGGGCAGCTTCGAACTGCCGATCGCTGCGCGCGCGCTGGCGATCGAAGGCGCCGATGCCGTGATCGCGCTCGGCTGCGTCATCCGTGGAGGGACGCCGCACTTCGACTACGTGTGCAATGAGACCGCCCGCGGCATCATGGACGTGATGCTCGAGACGGATGTGCCGGTGTCCTTCGGCGTGCTGACGACCGACGACCACGACCAGGCGCGCGCGCGCGCCGGCGGCGCGGAGGGGAACAAGGGATACGACGCGGCATCGAGCGCGATCGAGATGGCCTCGCTGATGAAAAGGATCGCCTCCTATGAAGACGTCGGCTAGCATCGCGAAACCATGCTGAAACTCGTCCTCCCGAAGGGTTCCCTGGAGCCACTGACCCTCGATCTGTTCGAAAAGGCCGACCTTCCGGTGAAGCGCGGCAGCGATCGCGACTATCACGGCACGATCGAGGATCCCCGGATCGAGCGGGTCTCGATCCTCCGGCCGCAGGAGATCCCTCGCTACATCGAGGAAGGGTTCTTCGATATCGGGATCACCGGTCTGGACTGGGTGCACGAGACCGAGTCCGACGTCGAGATCCTCACCGGCCTTACCTACTCCGGGCGCGCCGGGGGCATCGCCAAGATCGTCCTGGCGGTTCCGGTGACGGCGGGATGGGAACGCGCGGACCAGATGCCGCCGGGTTCCCGCATCTCGACCGAGTACCCGACGATCACCACCCGCGCGTTCGAGAAGCTTGGCATCCCCGTGCGCGTGTTCCTGTCCTACGGCGCGACCGAGGCGAAGGTACCCGAGATCGTCGACGCGGTCGTCGAGGTGACGGAGTCGGGCTCGTCGCTACGCCGCGCCGGGCTCAAGGTGATCGAGACGCTCCTGGAGTCCCAGACCGTGCTGATCGCGAACAAAGCGGCGGTCACCGATCCCGACAAGCGCCAGGCGATGGCCGACATCCAGATGCTGCTGCTGGGTGCGATGCGCGCGCGGGGCCGGGTGCTGGTGAAGCTCAACGTTGCCGAAGGCGACCTCGACAAGGTGCTCGAGATCCTCCCGTCGATGAAGTCCCCGACCATCTCCAAACTGAGTGCCGGCGATTCCTACGCCGTCGAAACGGTGGTCGAAAGATCCAAGATCAACACCCTTATCCCGTCTCTGAAAGAGCGCGGCGCGTCCGACATCGTGGAGCTTCCTATCTCCAAGATCGTGCCCTGATCACTCGTCTGGGCCTCCCTTTTCGCCTGGAAGTCCCTGTGCTACGCTCCGCGCGCGCCGGGGGTTCCACGGCGTGAGTCAAGCGCCACCGAGGGGGCGCGTTGGGCAGGAGGGCACCGTGGCAGAAGGCACCGTGAAGTGGTTCAGCAACGAGAAGGGCTTCGGCTTCATCTCTCGTCCGGACGGTGATGACGTCTTCGTACACCACTCGGCGATCACGATGGAGGGGTACCGCACCCTCACCGAGGGCCAGAAGGTCGAGTTCGACATCGTTGACGGCCCCAAGGGCAAGCAGGCAGCCAACGTTCGTCCCGCCTAGCCTCCGCCGAACCCCATCTCCTCGACACTGGGCGCCCGTCGCCCCTATACTTCGCGGCGCGCACGAGCCTCTTCGGAGGCATGTGCGCATGAAGAAGGAGCAGGGACTCCTCACCCGAGCAGCCGGTTCTGCATCGCAGGCAGCTGGGTTGTGAATGGCGGGACAGCAGGTTCCGCCGTTTGAGTCGTTCCTGGGCGCCTTCGGGCGTCCTTCTTCTTTCAAGGACGGATATGACGACAGAGGTGATGCTGGATCGCAACTGAGCCGAGGGTGAACGATCGCATCCGCGCTCCCGAAGTACGCTTGGTGGGGCCGGACGGGCAACAGGTAGGGATCCTCTCGCTGAACGATGCCTTGCGCATCGCACGGGAGCTGGAGTTGGACCTGGTCGAGATCGCGCCGCAGGCGCGGCCGCCGGTCTGCAAGCTCTTGGACTACGGCAAGTACCGCTATGAGATGGCGGTGAAGGCCAAGGATTCCAAGCGCAAGACCGCGTCCAGCGTCCTCAAAGAGATGAAGATGCGCCCGAAGATCGACATCCACGACTACAAGACCAAGAAGGGTCACATCGAGCGGTTCCTCGCGGGCTGTCACAAGGTCAACGTCACGATCATGTTCCGCGGACGAGAGATGGCGCACACCGAGCTGGGGATGAAGATCCTCGACCGTCTCTCGGTTGACCTGACGGAGCTGGCCCACGTGGAAACCGCGGCCAAGCTCGACGGTCGCAACATGACCACTGTGTTCGCTCCGAACAAGAAAGCACCGACGAAACCGGAGAAGCCCGAGGAGTAACGATGCCGAAGATGAAGACGCACCGCGCGACCGCCAAACGGCTGCGCCTAACCGGAACGGGCAAGGTGGTTCGCCGCCGTGCGTTCCGCAAGCACATCCTCGAGAAGAAGTCCTCGAAGCGGAAGCGCCGCCTGCACGCGAACGTGATCGTCGCTAAGGCCGATGCGCGCCGTGCGCGCCGTCTGTTGGGGGGCTGAGCGATGGCACGCGTCAAGCGCAGCGTCAGTGGTCGTAAGAAGCGTCGCACCATCCTCGAACGCGCGAGCGGGTATCGCGGTTCGCGCGGGCGGCTCTACCGTCCCGCACGCGAGCAGGTACTCCACTCGATGCGGTACGCGACCGCCGCGCGCCGCAAGCGCAAGGGCGACTTCCGTCGTCTGTGGGTCACCCGTATCAACGCCGCGGCGCGCCTGCACGGCATGAGCTACAACCGCTTCATCAGCGGCCTCAAGATCGCGGAGGTCGAGATCGACCGCCGCGTGCTGTCCGACCTGGCGGTAACCGATCCCGCCGCCTTCGGCGCGCTGGTGGAGGTTGCGCGTGCAGGGCTCGCGCGGGGCGGTACCCCCGAAGCGTGATAACTAGCGTCGGCAACCCGGTGATCCGCCGGGTGCGTCGGCTCCGGAAACGTATGTGGCGAGAGCGCACGTCGCGTGTCCTTGTCGAGGGACATCGAGCCGTGCGCTCGGCCGTTTCTTCCCGCGGCGTCGAAACCGTGCTGTACACGCCCACCGCTGCGAAGCTCCGCTCCGAGGTGCTCGACGGTGCTCGAGAGCGCGGGGCGCGCATGCACGAGATCGCGCCCTCGGTCAAGGCATACCTGACCTCAGCAACGACCGCGCCCGACGTGGTCGCCGTCGCCTCGGCGCCGGAAGGCCGGATCACCGCGCTCCCGCCGGCTCCGAGCGGCATCGTGCTCAGCAACGTACGTGACCCCGCTGCGGTCGGCTCGATGCTGGCGACCGCGGTCTCGGCCGGCGCGCCGGCGCTGGTGATCGGTCCCGGGTGCGCCGACGTTCTCTCGCCCAAGTGCATCCGCGCAGGGCAAGGGGCACAGTTCCTATCGCCGGTCGTGCGAGCGCCGGATCTCGCTCACGCAGTGGCGACGCTGCGCGCCTCCGGCAGCAAGATCGTGGCCCTGCTCGCCGACGGTCCATCGCTGTGGGACGCGAAGCTCGCCGGGCCGGCGATGTTCATCGTCGCCGGTGAAGGTTCCACCGGCGAAGAGGCCGCGCTGGCCGATGAGGTGGTCGCGGTTCCGGCGACGGGTGGCGTTACCCCTTCGCTCGCGGCACAGATGGCCATCGTGATGTACGAATGGGTGCGTCAGGGGGGTGCGCACGCATGAACGAGGCTCAGGTTCTGGAGCATCTACCCGATGCGGTGGTCGTCATCGGTCCGGATCGCTGCGTGCTGACGATGAACCGGGCTGCAGAGCGCCTCACCGGATGGACGCGCGAGGAAGCGATCGGCAAGCAGTACGGAGAGATCGTTCGCCTGCGCGACGCCGGCGGGTTCCTCGTGCACGAGCGCGACGATCCGTTCACCCACGCCACCCAGCTCGCCACCGGGTCTCCCGAGCGCGAGTACATGCTCCACCGCCACGACGGAAGCGAGCGGTGGGTGAGCCTGCGCACCTCCTATGTCTGGAGCGGCGGCAGGCTCGAGGAGGTCGTGGCGACGTTGCGTGACAGCGCTCGGCGCCACCGGGTGGAACGGTCGGCCTACGATCTCATCGCCACGCTCGCTCACGACCTTCGATCCCCACTGACATCGGTGAAGGGCTTCACCGCCACGATGCTGCGCAGGTGGGACTCGTTCTCCGACGACCAGAAGCGCCACATGCTCGCGACGATCGACTGGGATGCCGATCGGATGAACCGTCTGTTGCGCGATCTGCTGGACTTCTCGCGCTTGGAGTCCGGCCGCCTCGAGCTGAAGCGACAGGAGATCGACGTCGCGGCGCTCGCCAAGCAGGTCGTGGACCGCATCCAGATGGACGCCAAGCATCATGCGATCACCACGAGCTTCCCCGACACCTTCCCCCGCGTCTCTGCGGATCCCGGCAAGATCGAGCAGGTCGTCGTGAACCTGGTCGAGAACGCGGTCAAGCACGGCGACCCCGGTGACATCGCCGTGACCGGCGACGCGACGCCGAGTCATGTCACGGTTCGCGTCGAGGACTCCGGGCCCGGGATCGACGACGCGCACGTTCCCTACATCTTCTCGAAGTTCTACCGTCGCGGCGGTGAGCGCCACCAGAGCGGTACGGGGCTCGGTCTGTACATCTGCAAGGGCGTCATCGAAGCGCACGGCGGTGATATCAGGGTGGAGCGCTCGAGTCCCGCCGGTACAGTGTTCGCGTTCACCCTGCCCGTAGAGGACCTATGAGCGACGCACACTCTGTCATCTCCACCGCCGTCCAGGAAGCGCTGCGCGCAGCGGCGGATGCATCCAGCACCGCCGAGCTCAACGAGGTGCGGGTCAGAGCGCTCGGTCGCAAGGCGCCGATGTCCGACATCAAGTCCCGCATGGGAGCGCTTTCGCCGGAGGAGCGTAAGGAGCTCGGCCAGAAGCTGAACGAGGCGCGCGAGGCCATCGAAACTGCGATCGCACGGCGCACCGCGGTGCTCGCCGCGGCGGAACAAGAGACCAGGCTGCGCGAGGATCGCCTCGACGTCACGCTGCCGGGCCGATCGGTCGCGCCGGGCAACCCTCATCCGATTCGTCTGATGATCGACCGCATCACCGACGTCTTCATCGGGATGGGCTACCGCGTCGCGGAAGGACCGGAGGCCGAGACCGACTGGTACAACTTCGAGGCGCTGAACATCCCGCCGTACCATCCGGCGCGCTCCACGCAAGATTCGATGTTCCTCGCGGAGAGCGACCTGTTGCTGCGTACGCAGACCTCACCGGTGCAGATCCGCACGATGCAGTCGCAGGATCCGCCGCTGTACGTGATCGCGCCAGGCCGGGTGTTCCGGCGCGACCCCTTCGACGCGTCGCACTCACCGTGCTTCCATCAGATCGAAGGTCTCGCCGTCGACGAAGGCCTGACCCTGGCCGATCTGCGCGGCACGCTCGCCGCGTTCGCGCGCGAGATCTTCGGCCCGTCGCAGCGGGTGCGGATGCGCCCCTCATACTTCCCGTTCACCGAACCGTCGGCTGAGGTCGACCTGCTGTGCTTCCGATGCGCCGGCGAAGGCTGCCCGGCGTGCAAGGGCACCGGCTGGATGGAGATCCTCGGCTGCGGCATGGTCCACCCCAATGTTCTGCGTGTCGTCGGCTACGACCCCGAGGTCGTCTCCGGGTTCGCGTTCGGGATGGGCGTAGAGCGCGTCGCGATGCTTGCCCTGCAGATCCCCGACATCCGGATGCTGTTCGAGAACGACCATCGCTTCCTCGCGGGGTTCACCGCCTGATGCGGGTCCCTCTGTCGTGGCTGCGTGAGTTCGTCCCCTACGAGGGGTCAGCGGATGATCTCGCCGATCTGCTGAACGCGTCTGGGCTCGCCGTGGAAGAGATCATCCGCACCGGCGAGGGCATCTCCGGCGTTGTCGTCGGTGAGGTGCGCGCGATGCAGGAGCATCCCAACGCAGACTCCCTGATGCTCGTGAAGGCGTTCGACGGTACGGCCGAGCGCGACATCGTCTGCGGTGCGCGCAACTACGCGGTCGGCGATCGGGTTCCGCTTGCGCTGCCGGGCGCGCGTTTGCCCAACGGCATGGAGATCGCCCAGCGCAAGGTTCGCGGCGAGATCAGCGACGGGATGCTGTGTTCGGCTAAGGAGCTTCACATCTCTGACGACCACTCCGGGATCCTCGTGCTCGGACGGGAGGCCGTCCTGGGCGCCGACATCGTGGGCGCGCTCGCGCTCGACGATGCCGTCCTGAATCTGGACATCACCACGAACAGGCCGGATTGCCTGTCGATCGTGGGTGTTGCGCGCGAGGTCCACGCCTTGACGGGCCTGCCCCTGACGGTGCCGCTCCCACAGGTCGAGGCGACCGGCGAGCAGGTCGACATCCGTATCGAGATCACCGACCCCGAGGGGTGTCCGCGCTACCTCGCGCGGGTGATCACCGGCATCACGGTCGCACCGTCGCCGTGGTGGATGCGCCGCCGGATCCTGGCCGCAGGCATGCGGCCGATCTCCAACATCGTCGACGTCACCAACTACGTCCTGCTTGAGCGGGGTCAGCCGCTGCACGCCTTCGACCTGGATTCGCTGTCCGGCGCTGCCATCGTCGTGCGCCGGCCGGCGATGGGGGAGCGGATCCTCACCCTGGACGGTGTCGACCGTGCGCTCGGATCAGACGACGTCGCGATCTGCGACGCAGAGCGACCCGTCGCGGTGGCCGGCGTGATGGGCGGCGGTGAGACGGAGGTGTCGGACAAGACCACACGGATCCTGCTCGAGTCGGCCTACTTCGACCCGAACCGGATCCGCAAGACCTCCGCGCGTCTCAAGCTGCGCAGCGAGGCGAGCATGCGGTTCGAGCGTGGCGCCGACATCGAAGGCGTTCCCGCAGCGGCGGCGCTGGCGGCGTCGCTGTTCGCGAAGATCGGCGGCGCAACGGTGTCGCAGACCGTCGTCGATGTGTATCCGGGTCGCTGGGAGCCGCGGACGATCTCGTTCCGACCGGCGCGCGCCAACTCGTTGCTCGGCATCGAGGAGCCGGGTCCTTCGATGGCGAGCTCGCTGCGCGCGCTGGGCTGCGAGGTGGCCGACGGCGAGACGATGTCGGTGTCTCCTCCGTCGTGGCGCGGCGATCTGCAGATCGAGGAAGACCTGATCGAGGAGGTCGCGCGGATCTACGGATACGCGAAGATCCCCGAGACGCTTCCCGGCGGCGCGCGCATCGGCGGCCTCACGGTGGAACAGGAGCGCCTGCGCATGGTGCGCCGGGCACTGTTGGGCGCGGGCTTGAGCGAAGCGCAGACCTTGTCGCTGCTGCCTCCGACCATCTTCGACCGCTTCGAGCTGCCGGAAAGGGATCCGTTGCGCCGGGTCTTCACCGTCGCCAACCCGCTCAGTGAGGAAGAGTCTGTGCTCCGGCCGATGCTGATCCCCGGGCTCGTGATGGCGGCTCAGCGCAACGTCGCGCGCCGCGTTCTTCCGGTGACTCTGTTCGAGACCGGAGGAGTGTTCCTGCGCGGGGAGCAGGATGAGATGAACGAGATCCAACGCGTCGCATGGATCATGTGCGGCCCGGCGCCGGTCGGCCACCACGGACCCGAGCGACCGCTGGACTTCTTCGACGGCAGGGGCGTCCTGGAGGCCCTTGCGCGGGCCCTCGGCATCGCGGGGGTCGTCGTCGCGCCGTCCGACGCTGCGGGTATCGGGCACCCCGGGCGCACGGCAGTGGTGACGGTCTCAGGCCGTGAGGCGGGGATGCTTGCGGAGCTGCATCCCCGCACCACAGAGGCGCTGGAGCTTCCAGGTCGCGTCGTGATCTGCGAGCTGGACCTGGAGCCACTGCTCGCCGCGGTGACGCCCAGTGCCGCGCCGTCGATCCCGCGCCTGCCGCCGGTGGGACGCGACGTCGCGCTTGTCGTGGGTGACGAGGACACCGCTGCGTCGGTGGAGGCCACGATCACGGGGGCGGCCGGCCCCCTGCTGGAGTCGATCACGCTCTTCGACGTCTACCGGGGCGAGCCGGTGCGCGAAGGCGCGCGCTCGCTGGCCTACGCATTGGTCCTGCGCGACCCGGAGCGGACCCTCACCGACGAGGACGCGGATACCGTGATGCGGGCGATCGCGGACGCCGCCACCGCCCGCGGGTGGGTCGTCCGGGAATAGCGGGTTGCATAACTATTCAGGTGGCTGTATAACCATGCCAGCCGGACGCGGGGAGGCGTGGTGAGCTTTCGGATCGGGATCGTCGGGGCGTCCGGGTACACGGGGGCCGAGCTGCTTCGCCTTGCATCGGGACACCCATCCCTCGAGGTCTCCGTCGCGACGTCCCGGGAGTTCGCCGGCCGCCCGATCGCGGAGGTCTATCCCAACCTGTCAACGCGTCTGGCGTTCAGCGAGCTCGACGTCGGGATCCTCGAGGACCTCGACCTGGTTTTCCTCGCCCTTCCGCACGGCGCCTCGATGGAGCTCGGCGCGCGTCTGCAGAAGGCCGGGACCGCGTGTATCGACCTGTCGGCCGACTTCCGGCTGCACGACCCCGCGGCCTACCCAGAATGGTTCGGGTCTCAGCACACCGCCCCCGAGACGCTCACCGAGTGGGCATACGGGCTCCCGGAGCTCCATCGCGCCTCTGTCGCGCAGGCGCGCGCGGTCGCGAACCCTGGTTGTTATCCGACCGCGGCCCTGCTCGCGCTCGCACCCCTCGCGGCCGGCAGGCTGATCGATCCGTCGTCCATCGTCGTGTCGGCTGCATCGGGAGTGAGCGGCGCAGGGCGCGGCGTGAACGCCGGCGTTCATTTCTCTCACGTCGATGCGAACTTCAAGGCGTACGGGCTGCCGGCACACAAGCACACCCCCGAGATCGAGCAGGAGCTCTCCGCGCTCACCGGCGCGCCGGTGACGATCACCTTCGTGCCGCACCTCGTTCCGATGCCGCGCGGACTGCTGGCGACCTGCGTCGCAACGTTGGAGGGCAACGGTGATCCCGTCGCGGCCGCACGCGACTTCTACGGTGCGGAACCCTTCGTGCGCGTCGGCGACACGCTGCCGGAGACGAAGCACGTCCACGGGTCCAACCGGGCGCTCCTGTCCTACCGCGTCGATCCGAGGGCGGGGCGCGTGATCGCGATCGCGGCGATCGACAACCTCGGCAAGGGCGCGGCGGGCCAAGCGATACAGAACGCGAACATCGTGCTGGGGCTCGCCGAAACCGATGGGTTGCTCTCCGACGGGGTCTACCCATGACGACGCTGCCGAAGGGCTGGCATGCTGCCGGGGTCGCTGCTGGGCTCAAGCAGAGCGGCAATCTCGACGTCGGCATCCTGCATTCGGTGCGGCCGGCCACCGCGGTCGGCAGCTTCACGACGAACCGCTTCCAGGCAGCACCCGTCATCGTCACCCGGCGTCACATCCGTCGCGGCAGCGCCCGTGCGATCGTCGTGAACGCCGGCAATGCGAACGCGTGCACGGGCGTGCAGGGCATCGCCGACGCCGAGCAGATGGCGCGCCTTGCCGGCAGAGCCCTCGGGATCCCCGGTGTCGCGAAGATCTTGCCATCGTCCACCGGCGTGATCGGGCAGTTGCTCGACATGGACAAGGTCGCCTCGGGGATCGACGCCGCGGCGGCAGCGCTGTCCGAGGGTGGTGCCGACGACTTCGCCGCCGCGATCATGACCACCGACACCAAACCGAAGACCGCGACCGCCACCATCGGGGCCTCGAGCATCCTCGGGTTCGCCAAGGGCGCGGGCATGATGGCGCCCGAGATGGCGACGATGCTGGTGTACCTGATCAGCGATGCGGTCGTCGATCGGTCGGCGGCTGCCGACGCGCTCGGCGCGGGCGTGCGCTCGACATTCAACGCGCTGGATCTGGACGGCTGCATGTCCACCAACGACACGGTCTTGCTGCTGGCGAACGGCATGTCGGAGCACCAACCCGACCCGGACGGGTTCTCGTCGGCGGTCCGCGAGGTCTGCGCGTCGCTCGCGCGCCAGATCGCCGACGACGGCGAGGGGATGACCAAGCTTGTGACCGTGCGGGTCGAAGGCGCAGCGAACGAGAAGGAAGCGCGCCGTGCAGCCTCGTCGATCGCGCGATCCGAGCTGTTGAAGTGTGCGCTGAACGGCGGCGACCCGTACTGGGGGCGCGTGCTGGCCGCGCTCGGCGCAGCCGGCATCACGCTGGACCCGAACGTGGTGGATGTCTGGATGGGCGGCGAGAAGCTCTCCGAAGGCGGCACGTTCGGTCCCGGCGATGTCCAGAAGGCGCGCGCGGCTCTGGCCGAGCGCGACGTCGAAGTCGTCGTCGAGCTGCACCGGGGCGCCGCTTCCTGGACGATGCTCACCAACGACCTCAGCGTCGAGTACGTGCGGTTCAACACGGAGTACACGACATGACCATCGACGCGCTCGAGAAGTCCCGCATCTTGATGGAGGCGTTGCCCTACATCAAGCGGTACTACGGGCGCACCGTCGTGGTGAAGTACGGCGGCGCCGCGATGGAGGATCCGGCCCTTGCGCAGTCCTTCGCCAACGACATCGTGCTGATGCGCTACGTCGGGATGCATCCCGTGGTCGTGCACGGGGGCGGTCCCCAGGTGACCGCGCACATCGAGCGCCTGGGAGGCAAGGCGACGTTCGTGGAGGGCTACCGGGTCACGACCGCGGAGGACCTCGAAGTCGTTCGCATGGTGCTCGCCGGTGTGATCAACAAGGACATCGTCTCGTTGATCAACCGCCATGGACAACTCGCGGCCGGCCTGTCCGGGGAAGACGGCGGGCTCGTTCGGGTTCGCAAGAAGCAGGCGAGCGTCGACCTGGGCTTCGTCGGAGACATCGACCGCGTTAACCCGGCGATCGTCACCGATCTGCTCCGCGACTTCATCCCCGTGATCGCGACGCTGGGCGTTGACGAGAACGGGCAGACCTACAACGTGAACGCCGACGAGGTTGCATCGGCTGTTGCCGTCGCGCTGGCGGCCGAGAAGCTGGTCTTCCTCACCAACGTGAACGGGATCGTGGGCTCCGACGGCGCCGTGGTCGAGCAAGTCTCGGCCGAAGGCGTCGGAAAGCTACGGGCCGACGGCGTCATCAGTGCGGGGATGCTTCCGAAGGTGGACGCGGCGCTCGAGGCGATCGGCGGCGGCGTTCCGCGAGTCACGATCCTTGATGGGCGCGCCGAGCACGCGCTTCTGCTCGAGATCTTCACCGACCAGGGTGTGGGGACGATGGTGATCGCATGAACTTCGAAGAGATCCGCTCGACAGAGCAGCGGTACCACATGCAGGTCTACGGACGGCAGCCGGTCGCGTTCGTCCGCGGTGAGGGCGCAGTGCTATGGGACTCCGACGGAAAGGAGTACCTCGACTTCCTGGCGGGCATCGCGGTCGTCAGCGTCGGGCACTCGCATCCCAAGGTGATCGAGGCCGTCCGAGAGCAGATCGGGAAGCTCACCCACGTCTCGAACCTCTACTACACCGAGCCGCAGGTGCTGCTCGCACAGAAACTGCACGAGCTGCTGGGTTGGGGAAAGGTCTTCTTCGCCAACTCGGGCGCCGAGGCGAACGAGTGCGCGTTGAAACTGGCGCGTCGCTGGGCGAACGGGATCAGGCCGGGGCGCACTGGCGTGGTCGCCGCGCTCGGGTCGTTCCACGGGCGCACGTTCACGACGCTCGCCGCCACCGGCCAACCCTCGAAGCACGAGGCCTTCGCGCCGCTTCCCGGCTGGTTCACCTACGTGGAACTCAACGACATCGACGGGCTCGAGAAAGCTGTCGGCGAGGACACGACGGCCGTGCTGCTGGAGGTCGTGCAGGGCGAAGGCGGCGTCCGGGTTGCCACCCCGGAGTACCTGGCGGCTGCGCGCAACCTCTGCGACGACCACAAGGCCGCCCTCGTTATCGACGAGGTACAGACAGGGCTGGGACGCACCGGGCGCTGGTTCGCCTACGAGCACACCGGCGTCCAGCCCGACATCGTCACGCTCGCGAAGGCGCTCGGTGGGGGCCTGCCGATCGGCGCGTGCATCGCTCGCGACGAGGTGGCGGAAGCCTTCAAGCCCGGCGATCACGCCACGACCTTCGGCGGTGGGCCAGTGGTGTGTGCGGCGGCGCTGGCGGTGCTGGAGGTGATCGAGTCCGAGGGACTCGTCCTGCGCTCTGCGGAAGCCGGCGAGCGGCTCGTTGGCGCCCTGCGAGACGCGATCCCCACGGCCGTCGAGGTGCGGGGGGTGGGGCTGCTGGTGGCGCTGGAGCTCCCCGACGCGCGGGCCCCAGAGGTCGTCGCTGAGGCGCTCACGCGAGGGTTGGTCGTGAACAACACCGGCCCTACGACGATCCGGCTGGCGCCTCCCTTCGTCGTGACCGACGAGCAGATCGATTCTGCGGTCGCGACCCTGGCCGATATCCTGCGGGCTTGATGGACGAGCAGGGACGGATCTTGATCTGGGTGCTTGCCTTCGTTGTCGCAGCGGGCGTCGGGTTCGGCGCGCTGGTCGGCATCGGATGCGCGCTCGGCGCGAACTCGTGCCCGTTCACCGACAGCAAGCAGATCACGGCCACCGACGGCAAGGTCCTGTACGAGTCCCTGTGCATCGCCTGCCACGGACCCGGCGGTGTAGGCACGCGCCACGCACCCGCCCTCACGACCGGGCCGGCTGCGACGATGTCCCTCGATCAGTTGAAAGCGAAGATCTCGCGGGGCAAGCCGCTCAACGCCATGCCGGCGTTCAAGCGCTCGCTGAACGACCAACAGATCGAGGCGGTCGCCACTCATGTCATGACGTTCAGGGGGGATCAGTGAGCCAACGCCGACCGCTCATCTTGGTGATCGAGGACGATCAGTCGATCCAGGAACTGCTGAGTCTGATCCTTCACGGGGAAGGGTACGACGTCATCTCCGCCCGCGACGGCCTGGAGGGTCTGGTGAAGCTCGAGCTGCAGCACCCGAGTCTCGTCATCGTGGACCTGATGATGCCGAACATCTCCGGTGACCGCGTGATCGAAGAAGTGCGCACCGATCCACGCCTGAAGTCGGTGCCGATCCTGGTCGTGTCGGGACGGCACGACGTCCACGACACCTTCGACCCCATCCTTGGCCCTGAGAACGTGATGGCGAAGCCGCTGGATCCGACGAAGCTGCTCGACCGCGTCGAGCAGATCCTCGGACATCCGGAGCTCTAGATGAAGCGAGACTTCCTCACGGTCGACTCACTCACCCCGGAAGAGCTCACCGGCCTGCTCGACCGCGCCGCGGCGATGAAGGCATCGCGCGTGCCGTCCTCCGCCCTGGCCGGGCTCACCATCGGGATGATCTTCGAGAAGCCCTCGACGCGGACCCGCGTGTCCTTCGAGGTCGGCATCTCCGAGCTCGGTGCGACCCCGATCGTGCTCAGCGGTGCGGAACTGCAGCTGGGCAGGGGAGAGACGATCGAAGACACCGCGCGCGCGCTGTCGCGGTACGTGCACGCGCTGGTGGTGCGGACCTTCGAGCAGGACCGACTTGACCGCCTGGCCCGGTGGGGAAGCATCCCGGTGATCAACGCGCTGTCGGACCTGCATCACCCCTGTCAAGCTCTCGCCGACCTGCTGACCGTGCGGGAGCGCTTCGGCGGCCTCGAGGGCGTGCGTTTGACCTACGTCGGCGACGGCAACAACGTCGCCAACTCGCTGATGGAGGCCGGCGCGCTGGCGGGCATGCACGTCACGGTTGCGACCCCGGCCGGGTACGAGCCGATCGCGCAGATCGTGAAGCGCGCAGAGGAGGTCGCTGCGATCAACGGCGGATCGATCACGGTGACGTCGGATGCCGCCGCGGCTGTGACCGGTGTGGACGTCGTCTACACCGACGTGTGGGCCTCCATGGGTCAGGAGCGCGAGGCCGACGAGCGCCGCTTGTTCTTCGTGCCCTACCAGGTCAACGAGACGCTTATCGCGCGCGCTGCCGAACGCGCGATCGTGCTCCACTGTTTGCCGGCGCATCGCGGAGAAGAGATCACCGACGAGGTCATCGAAGGACCACGATCGGTTGTATGGGACCAGGCGGAGAACCGTCTGCACACGCAGAAGGCGCTGCTGGAATGGCTGCTTGGATGAAGGCTGCACGGCAGCGTCGCATCGCCGCCCTCGTGCGGCGACGTCCGATCACGTCGCAGTCCGAGCTCGCGGAGCTGCTCCGCGCACAAGGGGAGACCGTGACCCAGGCAACGCTGTCGCGCGATCTTGAAGAGCTCGGGGCGTTCAAAGCGCGTTTGCCGAACGGCACGGTCTCCTATCGCCTGCCCGACGAGCCTCCGCCCGACGGCGAGCGCCTTCGCCGGATGATCGCGGAGTTCGTCACCGGATTCGACGCGTCCGGACCGCTGGTCGTGTTGCGTACGCCGCCGGGGTGCGCGCAGCCCGTCGCACGTGCGATAGACACCTCGAACGTGAAAGACATCATCGCCACCGTTGCGGGAGACGACACGGTGCTGGTGGTCTGCCGCGAGGGCGTCGCCGGGCGTACCGTCGCGCGCCGGCTCGAGGCGCTCGCGACGTCGCCGGCATCGAAGGGAGCTTGATCATGGAACGCTGCGTGCTCGCGTACTCCGGTGGCCTGGATACCACCGTCGCGATCGGTTGGCTCAAGGACAAGTACGGCTGCGAGGTCGTCGCGATGGCAGCCGACGTCGGCCAGGGCGTCGACGAAGACCTCCTGAAGGCCCGGGGAGAGGCATGCGGCGCCTCGGAGGTCATCGTCGTGGATGCGCGCGAGGAGTTCGCGCGCGACTTCGCGCTGCGGGCCTTGCAAGCGAACGCTCTGTACATGGGGAAGTACCCGCTGGTGTCGGCACTGTCGCGCCCGCTGATCGTCAAGCACCTCGTGCGCGTTGCGCGGGAGACCGGCTCGACGGCTGTCGCGCACGGCTGCACCGGCAAGGGCAACGACCAGGTGAGGTTCGAGGTTGGGACGGCATCGCTCGCGCCCGACCTCGTGACGCTCGCGCCGGTGCGCGACGCGGGGCTATCGCGCGACGCGGCGATCGCGTACGCGGAGGAGCGCTCGCTGCCGATCCCGGTCACGAAGTCCTCGCCGTACTCGATCGATGAGAACCTCTGGGGAAGAACGATGGAGTGCGGCATGCTGGAGGATCCCTGGGTCGCGCCCCCGGTGGACGCTTACGAGTGGACGGCAAACCCCGCTGGCGTCACCGGTTCGGACACCATCACGATCGGCTTCGAGCGTGGCGTGCCGGTGTCGATAGACGGGACCAACGCCGGGCTCGTCGAGCTGATAGGAGAGGTCGGACGGCGCGCCGGCGCGCAAGGCGTCGGGCGGATCGACATGATCGAAGACCGCCTGGTTGGCATCAAGAGTCGCGAGGTGTACGAGACGCCCGCGGCAACGACGTTGATCACCGCGCACAGCGACCTCGAGGATCTCACGCTCGAGCACGAGCTGGCTGCCTACAAGCGCGACCTCGCCGAGACGTACGCGCGCCTGGTGTACAACGGGCTGTGGTTCTCGCCGCTGCGCGCCGCGTTCGACGCGTTCATCGCGGAGTCTCAGAAGCCGGTCACCGGTGACGTGCGCGTGAGGCTGCAGGCCGGTTCGGCGGTGGTGGAGGGCCGGCGCTCGAAGTACGGTCTGTATCAGCACGCGCTGGCAACCTACGAAGCGGGTGACCTGTTCGACCACCAAGCGGCAGCCGGGTTCGTGAAGCTGTGGGGCTTGCCGTTGAAGGTCTGGTCCGAGCAGCAAGGCGACCTCCAGTGACCAAGCTCTGGGGTGGGCGCTTCAGCGAGGGGCCCGCCGCGGAGTTGATGGCGTTCACCGAGAGCCTGTCGTTCGACCGGGTGCTCGTGCACGAAGACTGTGAGGTGCTGGGCGCGCACGCGCGAGCGCTGGCGGGCGCCGGACTCCTGTCCGACGCAGACGCGGCCGCGGCGATCGAGGCGCTGACGGGGGTGGCGACGGACATCGCCTCGGGGGCGTTCGCGTTCCAGGAGACCGACGAAGACATCCACACCGCCGTCGAACGGGCGTTGTTGGAGCGCCTTCCCGAGATCGCGCCGCGGTTGCGCGCAGGCCTGTCGCGCAACGATCGCGTCGCGGCCGCCTTGCGGTTGTGGTTGACGCGTCATGGGCGGGCCGTGATCGCAGGTGTCTGCGATCTGATGGAGGTCCTCGCGCTGCGCGCGCGCGAGAACATCGACGTCCTGATGCCCGGCTACACGCACCTGCAGCGAGCGCAGCCGATCACGCTGGCCCATCATCTGCTGGCTCATGCCTTCGCGTTCGAGCGCGACGCGCGCCGCCTGTCCGACGCGTTGGGGCGCGCCGCCGGCTCGCCGCTGGGCGCCGGCGCGTTGGCAGGCTCAACACTCGGACTGAAGCACGGCACAGACCTCGGTGACGCGTTGCCGAACTCGCTCGACGCCGTCGCCGCGCGAGACTTCGTCGCGGAGTTCCTCGCAGCGGCCGCGATCTGCGGTGTGCATTGTTCCCGCGTCGGTGAGGAGATCGTGCTGTGGACGTCTTCGGAGTTCGGCTTTGCCGTGCTGGGCGACGCGTTCGCGACGGGTTCGAGCCTCATGCCGCAGAAGAAGAACCCGGACGTGGCCGAGCTCGCGCGCGGGAAGGCGGGGCGCCTCATCGGCAACCTGACGGGTCTGCTGGTGACGCTGAAGGGGCTGCCCCTCGCCTACAACCGGGATCTGCAGGAA
>JBKJXT010000400.1:0-3500 GCA_046716205.1 Actinomycetota bacterium | reverse complement strand
ATCCTCGATTGCGACTTCCCCGTCGACGGCGCCGGTGCGGTGATCATCACGACGATGGAGCGCGCCCGCGCGCTGGCGACCGAGCCGGTGAAGATCGTGCACGGCGGCTTCGCAACGGGCGCGCGACCCGACTGGGACCAGTGGGAAGACCTGACGTACATGGCGAGCCGTCAGGCAGGCGAGAACATGTGGCGCGCCACCGGGCTCAGCCCGCAAGACGTCGACGTCGCGCAGCTCTACGACGGGTTCAGCTGGCTCGCATTGTGCTGGCTGGAGGACCTCGGGTTCTGCCCCAAGGGCGAGGGAGGTCCGTTCATCGCGGACGGCAACATGTCCCTTTCCGGAGCCCTGCCTACCAACACGCATGGCGGATCCCTGTCCGGCGGACGACTGCACGCGATCAGCCACGTCATCGAATGCGTGCTGCAGCTGCGCGGCACCGCCGCCGGCCGCCAGGTCCCGAAGGCTGAAGTCGGCGTGGTAACAGCCGGCGGCGGCACGATGGCCGGGACGCTGCTACTCACCACCGATCGCTGAGGGGGATGCAGGACCGCGTCCCACGCTGTTGAATAGAGGACCGAGAGGAGCTTGCCTGTGTCGCATCGCGCTCGACCCATCGTCCTGGTCGCCGTGCTCGCATCACTCGTCGCGGCGTGCGGATCACGTGTCGTGCCGCTCCCGCAAGCAGCCGGCGTCGGAGGTCAGCCCGTCGGAGGCGTTCCGCTCCCCGGGCAAACGACCGGCCCCGGCGTGAACCCCACCGGGTCCGCGCTTCCGGGCGTCGGATCGAGCACCGCTCCCGGTAACCCGATCAAGCCCATATTGCCGAACTGTCGCGGTGGCGCGACCGACACCGGCGTCACGGCATCGACGATCAAGCTCGGCCTCGTCGCGTCAAAGGAGGGGCCGCTCCCGGGACAGTTCAACGCGGCCATCGAAGCCGCCGACGCGTACTTCCGCGGACTCAACGACGCCGGCGGCATCTGCGGGCGCAAGATCCAGCTGCTCATCCGCAACGACAACGGCAACGGCTCCACGAACCTCCAGGTCGCACAGAAGCTCGCGACCGAAGACAAGATCTTCGCCTTCGTCGGCGGGACCTCGGCGCCGGACGACTCGGGCATCGCGAAGACATCCAAGAAGTACAAGATCCCCGACATCGGGTTCCCGCTCACGTGGGAGCGCACCGAGAACCCGTACACCTATGGGGTCCCCGGACAGCTCCAGCGACGCACGATCGGCGAGGGCGCGGCGGGAAGCACCTATCTGAACAAGACGCTGGGCATCAAACAGGTCGCGCTTTTCTGGCTCCGGGAGAGCGAGGTCTCGGTCCTCAACGCGTACGCGTTCGAGACGACGATGGTGAAGATGAGTGGCGGCGCCATCAAGATCTGCTTCGAGCAGCCGACCGGCGTGCTCGACGCGAACTACACCAACTACGTCGTGAGCATGGCGGGATCGTGCGACCCCGACGATGGGCCGATCGCGGTGTACACGACGATGGAGAACAACGCGAACCTCAAACTCGCCAAGGCGATGAAGGAGCAACAGTTCAAACCAGCCGCGTACGTCCCGACGTTCACCTCCTACCACAAGGCGTTCGTCTGCGCGAAGCCGACCCCGACGGGCTGCGCCGAGATCGAGAGGTCGACCGAGGGCACCTACATCGCGCTCCCCCAGGTCCCCTTCGAGCGGCTGGAGCGGCCGCAGAACGAATGGACCCCCGGCAGCTACGAAGCGAAGCGGTACTTCGACACGCTCTACCGCTACTACCCGCGGCCGTCGCCGCCCGGCAGCTTCGGAGGTCCCGGATGGGGCATGGCGGGCCTGTTCACCGAAGCCGCGGCGAAGTGCGGCGCAGGCCTCACCCGCACCTGCTTGTTCAATGCGCTGGACACGATGGGACCGTTCACCGCGAACGGCTTCCTGACGCCGACCAAGCCATCCGTCCACGCCATCTACACCGCGGATCTGATCGTGCAGGTACGCAACGGCAAGTTCGTCGAGCTGCGGCCCACGGATCGTTCAGGCCCGCCCGGCGGACCGGACTTCTGGGACAAAAGCGTCCTGTACAACTGGCAGCAGTGGTTCTGCGACAACCAGAGCAAGTTCCCGGATGCCGAGACCAAGAAAGAGCTGATCTCGGAATGCTGAGGACCGGGACGAACCACCACAGGGCCGTACCCGTCCCGCCTTCGGGTCGTTTTACCGTTCGAGATCCATGAAGACCAAGCTCGCACCGTTGTCGGCTGCGCTCGGCGTGGTTTGTTTGGCGTTGACGGGCCTCGCGCCGGTCGCGCAAGCCGCAGCGCTGGAGATCTACGACGCGAAGGGCGCGGCACAAGGCGTCATCGCGACGGCAGCGCTGCGACCCAGCATCTTCGACCCGCTCGTGCAGGGCGGGAACCTCTACGCCGAGGCGGCGATGAACTCGCAGGGCGGCGGCTTGTTCACCTCATTGGCGGCTCAGATCTATCCCGGGAAGTTCGGCGTCGGGGCGGTGGGCTGCGCCGGACTCAAGGGCTGGGTCCAGGCGAGTCATCCCGAGAGCGGCGGGTGCAAGGAAGAGGCCGAAGACACCCTCGTCACCACGACCCGCTCGAACATCGGAACCGCGCTGGGCGCGCCCCCGCTCGATGACGTCCTCAACACCTTCGTCGATCGCACCGTCGTGCAGGCCGGCAACATGCGTGCACAGGCCCACTACGGCATGAGCCGCGCCGACGTTACGACGAAGACCTTCAAGCTCCTAGACGCCCCCGGCGGGAACCCGGTCGTCGCTTCCTCTTCGATGAACGTTTTCGCCGAAGACTCCGCAACTTCCGCCGGCGTCTTCCACACCGCGCGTTCGACGTTCAAGAACCTCTCGCTGCTCAACGGCGCCGTGAAGATCGGCAGCATGGTTGCCACCGCGTCCAGCTCGAGCGACGGACTGCTTGGAACCGCGAAGGCTTCGCTGACGTTCACCGACGTCCAGGCATTCGTCGACGGCGACTACCACACGGCCACGATCGACAACCGCGGCGTGCGGATCACCGACGCCGACGAGTCCGTCCAACAGAACCTCGGTCTCACCGAGACGTTCAGCGACGAGCTCTTGAAGGCGGGCATCTCCATCACGGTTGGAACCCCCGCTGAGATCGTCGACGGCGCTTCGGGCGAGGCGACGGTCGGCGGGCTGTTGCTCTCGATGCGCGGCACGATCCCGTCGGCCAAGGTCCCCTCCGAGGTCGCTCCGCTCGTCGCGCAGATCATCAAGCAGATCCCCACGAAGTGCCTCAACGACATCGGCGGACCGCTTCCGTTGTGCTTCGGCCCCGGCGTGCTTCCCGGCTTCGGCAGCGAGATCGTCTACTCGATCTCGATCGGAACGGTGACCTCGAGCACCGTGGGCTACACCTATACCCCGCCGGTGATCGGCTGCGAACCCAACTGCGACCCCGGCACGTTCACCCCGCCGACCGTCCCCGGCGGTCCGGTCATCGGTCCAGGCTTCGTCC
>JBKJXT010000399.1:0-6697 GCA_046716205.1 Actinomycetota bacterium | reverse complement strand
CTCCCGGCGCGCACGCATGTTCTTCGTGCTGCCCGCCGCGGCAGTGATGATCGCCACGTTCTTCATCGGCGGCGCGTGGCCGGAAGACGAGGACCAGACGACGGTGCCGGGCGTCACGGCCGGCATCGATTGCCCCGACGGCTGGCTCGGTTTCGACAATCCCGTGCTGCGCTACACGCTGTGTCATCCCAACGGCTGGGGGTTCACGACCTTCACCACGGTCGGCCCCCTCCCCTCGATCCTCACGCGTTCGCTGACGAACCTGCATCTCGTGAGCGCGAACGCGTTCCCCTGGGTCGTGGGCACACCCAGCTTCCCGGCGATCGCGGCGGGCGTGATCGACGTCGAGCTCAACCTCCTGCAGCCGGGCGTCGTCGTCGAGAACGAGTGCGATCCCCGGCGCGCACAGGCGTCGTCGTGCGAGCAGCGCTTCGACGCCCTCGGACTGCCCGCGCAGGACGGAGCCGTGCACGCCCTCAAGGCCGTGATCCCGTTACGAGCGGGCCCGGACCTGCTCGTCGTGGCGCGCTCGTCGGGCGCTCGGGAGGAGGTGGATCTCGCGTGGCAGATCGTGCGCACCATCGCTGCCTATTGATCGCGGCGCTCGTCGTGGCGATCGCGGGCACGGCGACGCCGCCGGCCGAGGCCACCAACACGTGGCCCGGCGCGTACCGGAAGTGGCCGTGGAAGTCACGCACGACCGTGCAGCTGACCACGCTGCCCGGTCAGTGTCCTCACTGCTCGGGATCGCAATCGAGCTCGGCGTGGAAGGCGATCGACGCGGCGATGGATTACGCGACGGTCTATGCGATCGCGCCCGGCGCGGTCGACGCCGCGGTCAGCTCGGGCGGCGCGGCGGGCTCGTACCTGCGGATCAAGGACGCGGATGGCAGCTACATCACCTACGAGCACCTCAGCCAGTTCATCGTGACGAGCGGATCGGTGCTCGCCGGACAGCCGGTCGCGGTCAGCGGTGCCTCGGGCAACGTCACCGCGCCGCATCTGCACTTCCAGCGCCACGACGCGCCCGGGTTCTCATCGAACGCGCTCTCCCTGGTCCCGATCTCCGGACGCGGCGGCTCGGGCGACACGCTGCGCTCGGTCGGCTACGCCAGCGACAACGCCGGGATCGGGTACAGCGGGAGCGGCACCCCCGTGGCGTCGATGCAGTCGCTGTACCGCTCCCTCGGTGGATACAACGGGGCGGGTATCACCGCCGACGTCAACGATGCCTGGACGCCGTGCACAGGCGACGGGCCGGTGAGCACGTCGTTCCGGTACGGGTGCGCGCCGCGGTCGGGTGTGTCCGGCTCCTTCCAGACGTTCCGCCATGGGAGTTCTAACAGAGAGCGCGCCTTCGCCGCGAAGGCCGGCGCGTCCACCGCGCACGTGCTCTACCGCGGCATCCTCGGCGCGTACGCCCGCGCCTACGGCGCACACAGCTGGGTGTACTGGCTCGGCTTCCCGGTCTCCGACCGGTACCTGCTGGTGCGGCGCGACATCTATCAGCAAGACTTCCAGTACGGGCACATCACCTACGCGCCGGGCAGCTGCGTCGCGACGCTGTACCTGAACGGCTCGAACAAGCAACAGACCACCATCTGCGACTGACATCGGTTGCAGCGCGTCCCGCGGCAAGCGGATAGCGTGAACGTCATGCCGACCATCACCGTTCCCGGCGCGCAGATCTCCTACGAGGTCGCGGGCGGAGGTCCCCCGCTGCTGTTGATCATGGGGTTCGCTTCGGACGCGCGGATGTGGATGGCGCAACTGCCTGCATTCACGCCGCGCTACCGATGCATCACCTTCGACAACCGCGGCGTGCGTGCGTCTACGACCGGCGAGGAACCGTTCTCGATGGAGGAGATGGCCTCAGACGCGATCGCGATCCTGGACGCAGAAGGGATCGAAGCGGCGCATGTGGTCGGGATCTCGATGGGCGGCGCGATCGCGCAGCACCTCGCCCTGAAGGCGCCCAAGCGCGTCCGTTCGCTCACCCTGGCTGCCACGTGGGCGGAGCCCAACCCCTACACGCGCCGCATGGCCGAGGCCGGACGGACGATCATCGCCGCGGCCGGGCATGAAGCCGTGATCCGCACCTCGATGCTGTGGCTGTTCACGCCGACGTTCATCATCGAGAACGACGCCGTCCTGCTGAGCCTCGAGCACATGGCCGCGGAGTTCTCGGTCGACCCGACGATCTTCGAGCGCCAGCTCCAAGCCCTGCTCGTCCATGACACCCGTGACCGCCTGCCCGAGCTTCGGATGCCGGTCCAGGTGGTTTGCCCGCGCAACGACGTCTTCGTGCCGACCGACCTGTGCCGCCGCCTGGCGGAGGCGATCCCCGGCGCCGACCTGGTGATGCTCGACGGCGGGCACGCCTTCAACGTGGAATCCCCGAACGCCTTCAACGAGGCGGTCCTGGAGTTCATCGACAAGCACTGAGATACGTTGCGACGCGTCGGTGAAGGTTCGCCTTCACGACCCGCGGTCGTGCTACGACTGAGGCGCGCGCGCGGCGGCCGCGCGCGTGAACGAGATGACCGCCGCGCTGAAGTCTTCCGGCGCTTCGATGTGCGGGTTGTGCCCGATGTCATCCAACACCACCAGTTGCGATCCGGGCACCTCCGCGACGGCTCGCTGCCCGATGTGCGCCGGAACGAGCCGGTCGCCGGATCCCCAGAGGAACAGGGTCGGCGGCTTCAGCGCACGGACCACCCGCCACGTCATCTCGCGCCCGCCCGACAGCGCCCACATCATCCGCCGGTTCGCGAGCGTGACGGACCGGACCTGCTCGGGGCGCGCGGGCCGCAACCGCGTCTCTTCTATCAGCGCGTCACGCATCGACTGCGACACCCGGCTCGGATCGACACAGTTTCGCGCCAGCGACTCCTGCACGATCAACGCCGGGTCACGCCGTCCGTAGCGCGCGAGCATCGCGGGGCCGAGGACCGGCAGGATCGGCACCGCCATCGCTGCGATGTTGCGTACCGGCGGCTGGGGTCCGTCGTTGGGGAGCGCGGGCGCGGCCGCGATCAACGCCTCCACGCGCTCCGGCCACGCCGTCGCCGCGTGGATCGAGACCAACCCCCCCAGCGAGTTCCCAACGAGCACCGCTTTGTCGATCCCCGCTTCATCCATGAACGCCTTGATCGCGCCGGCGAGCCAGCCGGGCGAGTAGGAGCCGCGCGGTGTGGATGACTGCCCGAACCCGGGGAGGTCGATCGCGATCGTGCGGCGCAACGCGCCCAGCTGCGGCATGACCTCCATCCACTTCACGACGCTCGAGCCCCAGCCGTGCACGAGGATGAACGGCGGCTCGTCACCCGCGCCCGTGCTGACCCAGTGGATGCGGGTGTCGTTGCCGATGCGGCTCTCGTGATGCTCGATCAATGTGGCCTCACTCGCCGAGCATGCTGCGCGCGATGATCAGCTTCTGGATCTCGCTGGTCCCGCCGCCGATCGACAACAGCTTCGCGTCGCGGATCGAGCGCTCGATGGTGAACTCGCGCATGTAGCCGTAGCCGCCGAAGATCTGCACCGCCTCCTGCGCGTTCGCCATCGCGTACTCCGCGACGAGGTACTTGGCGATCGAGGCTTCCTGCATGTGCGGCTTGCCCTCCTGCTTGAGCCACGCCGCGTGGTACAGCACCCAGCGCGCCGCGTTCGTCAGCGCGCGCATCCGTGCGAGCTTGTCCTGGATCATCTCGAACTGCGCGATGGGCTTGCCGAAGGCCTTGCGCTCCTTCGCATAGTCCACGCAGGCGCGGATCTGCGCCTCCATGCCGCCGATCGCGGCGCTCACCATCACGGTGCGCTCCCAATCGAAACATTCGAACGCGACCTTCCACAGCGCCGAGCCTTCGGGGCCCAGCATCGCCGACGCCGGCACCGCGCAGTCGTTGAAGTGCAGCTCGCTGGTCGGTGAGGATCGCTGGCCGCTCTTGTCGAGATGCTTGCCAACGGTCATGCCCGGTGTATCGCGCTCGATGATGAAACAGCTGATCCGCTGCGAAGCGGCTGCGTCGGGATCGGTCACCGCCGCGACGTTGATGACGTCGGCGATCGGACCGTTGGTGATGAACGTCTTGGACCCGTTGATGACGAAGTGATCGCCGTCGCGGCGCGCGGTGGTCTTGATACCGGCGGCATCGGAGCCCGCCTCCGGCTCGGTGATCGCGAACGCACCGACGTGCTCGCCGCTGGCGAGCTTGGGGAGGTAGCGGCGCTTCTGCTCCTCGGTGCCGTGCAGCCAGATCGGCACGGCGCCGATGCAGATGTGCGCGCCGAGGCTCAACAACAGCCCGGAGTCGCGCCCGCCTTCCTCGAGACCTTCAAGCGCGAGACACGTGGTGATGATGTCGGCGCCTTGGCCGCCGTACTCCTCCGGGATCGGAAGACCGGCGAGACCGAACTCGCCGACGGCCGCCCACACCTGTGGGTCCCAGCGCCCGTCTCGATCACGCTCGTCGGCACCGGGTCGCACGATCTTCTCGGCGAACGTGCGCACGGACTCGCGAAAGGCGAGTTGCTCCTCGGAGAACTCGAAGGAGAGAGACATGCCCGGCCTAGACGGGTTTCCCGGCCATCTTGCGGAGCAACGCCTTGAGGCCGCGCGGTTCGACGAGGCGTACGACGACCAGCAGCCCGAACAAGCCCGAGAGCCCGAGCATGAGACAGAGGATGACGATGAAGACGTTCGTAACGACGGTCTCGCTGATGGCAAGCATGCTGTTCACCTGTTCGAGCGGATGCGATGTCGCGCGGAAGCGTACTACCGAACCGCGTTCTGGGTGACGTCGGCCGGATGAGGGCGGCCCGCCCAATCGGGGCCCAGCAGGGCTTGGCGGATCGCGTCTTCGCTGGGTACTCCGGAGGCGCGCCAGATGATCTTCAGGTCTGGATCGGTGACGAACAGCGTCGGCACGCGTCGCACCTCGTACCGGTCGGCGAGGTCCATGCGCTCGGCGGCGTCGATCGAGATGACGTTGACGTCGGGGAGGTCGGCGGCGATCTTGTCGATGCGCGCTTGCACGACGGTGCACGGCGCGCAGTCCTCACCGAAGAACTCGACGAGCACCGCGCTCGGCTTGTCGCGGCGCGTCAGCCCGAGGTCGGTGCGCTCGAACCTGCCGATGCCTTCGGTGAACCTGCCCTCGCGTCTGCGCCACGCGATCGCCAGCGCCGCGCTTACGACGAGGACAGCGAGTGCGATCGCGATGCGCAGGCCCACGGGTTGCTCACGCGCCCTTCGCTGCGAAGCGACGTCCGTACAGGTAGATCTCGCAGCCGATGCACAACCCGGTGCCGGCCAGCAACGCCTGCAATCCGGCGACCAGCAGCGCGAGCACCCAGCCGCCACCGCTCCAGCCGATCAGGAACGCGAGCGAGGCGAGCCCGAGCACGACGAGCCCCAGCGTCTGCGCGAACCGCGGCGGAGGCTCCTCTTCTGGCTCGGTCGCGATGTCCAGCTTGAAGGTCTTCTTCGCGAAGCGGTAGATCGCGCCGAGCGGCGAGAAGCGAAGCCCGAAGATCGAGCCGATGCCCAGGGCGATGGCGACTACGGGAACCACCCACGCCCAGTTGAAGATGAACGCGATCAGCAGGACCACCGCCGACAGCCCTGCGCCGGCGCGCATCGAATTCTTGTCCACCATCCTCGTCGTCATGCTTTCTCCTGGACACGCCAGCGCACGACCTCGCGACACGTCTCGTCTCCCCACGCGATCGAGGTGACCTGTTCGACGAACGCGTCCGCGCCGAGGGCGCGCACGATGCCTTCCTTCAGTGCCTTGTCCAACTGACACGCAAGCTCGGGGTGCGAAGCAGCGATGCCCTTGAACGGACAGTCGAAGTCCTCGACCTCGACCCAGTCCTCGCCGCGCTCCAAGATGCGGATGCCGCCGGATACGGCGCCGAGCGCCTTGACCAGCAACTCGATCTGCTCCTCGAAGCCGAGCGGGGCGTCGGAGGCGCGCACGCGGCGTCCGAGCCGCTCGCCGGTCGCCTCCGCGATGGCGCGCGCAGTGCCCGGTGCCGGCGCGGAGGCCTCGATCAGCGACGCGAGGATCTCGCTGACGAGGGCAGGGCCTTCCTCGACGTGGGTGGGTGCGGCCTCGTAGACCTTGGCGGGGCGGCCGCCGGCTGCGTTGCGGCGCCAGCTGGCGCGCGCGAGACCGGCGGAGACCAGAACGTCGAGGTGTCCGCGCGCCACGTTGGCGTGCACGCCGACCGCATCGGCGACCTCTTTGACGGCGCGCGGGCCGACGGCGCGGAGGTGCTCGAGGATCTCGGCGCGCGTCGGCGCGGCGAGCGCCCGGGCGACCGCGGGGTCCTGCGTGGTCAAGTCAGAGGCCATTTACGCTGCTCACGATAGGTTTCTACCGTTCCTACTGTATAAAAGGCCAGAGCCGCACGTCAACCCCGGAGTGGGATAGGAGATAGAGGGGTCGAGTTATCGAGCGACGGGGGCGCCGCTGTAAGCGGACAAGCGCTCTCCGCTCCACCAGTGGCTCAGGCTAAATATGGATAATTCGGTACTTAGACCGAAACCACCGACACCATTTGCCGGTTCGATGCGTATTCACGCCGAGCCTAGACATCCCACGGCCTTAACGTGTCAAGCTACAGCTTCGAGTTGTTGCGGCCAGGCGATCTCTTCCCGGTAAAGGGTCCGATGCTCGAGGCATCCGTGAAG
>JBKJXT010000398.1:0-12005 GCA_046716205.1 Actinomycetota bacterium | reverse complement strand
CCGATGACCGTCCATGGCGATATGAAGGTCGACGAGGCCGCTCAGATCATGGTGGCGAACGGCTTCCGGCACCTCCCAGTCGTGGAGGGGACCAAGCTGGTGGGCATCGTGAGCTTGCGGGATGTGCTCACGACCCGCATCGCCCCCGCCCCGCGCTAGCCACCGTTCGCCTGGGCTGAGTATCCTCCTGGCGTGCCCACACCCGTGAAGAAAGCCGCCGCCAAGCGCGCATCTGCGCCGACGCCGACCGGCGCGCAGGTGCTGATCGCGCAACTCGAAGTCTTGGGCGTCGAGGTCGTGTTCGGCATCCCCGGTGTCCACAACCTTTCCATATTCGATGCGCTGCGGCGCTCCAGCATCCGAACCGTCCTGGTGCGCCACGAAGGCACTGCGGCGTACGCGGCAGATGGGTATGCGCGCGCAACCGGCCGGCTCGGCGTCTGCGTCACGACGACTGGTCCCGGGGCCGCGAACGCAGCGGCGGCGATGGGGGAGGCGCGCGCGGCGCGTTCGCCCGTGCTGCACATCTCCACCCAGATCGAGAGCCGGTTGCTGGAGGGCAAGGGCGGCCGATGGTCGTTACACGAGAGCCCTCGGCAGCAACAGTTGATGGGGGCGGTCGCGATATGGTCGGCATCGGTTGCCCGCGCCGAAGCGATCGCAACGCTTGTCCAGCGAGCTGCGCACGAAGCAGTTTCGGGGCGGCGCGGACCGGTCTTCCTCGACATCCCCCATGACTTCCTTGACCAGCCCGTGCATTGGGAAGCGAGCCCCGGCCTCAAGGAACGGGTTCTGCCTCCGGACCCAAAGGCGATCGCTCGGGCAGCCAGCATGCTTGGTGCGGCCAAGCGTCCGTTGATCTGGGCGGGCGGGGGCGCGATAGCAAGCGGTGCGGGTGAAGCGGTGGCCAGGGTTGCCGAAGCGATCGCAGCGCCGGTCGTTACGACCTTCGCGGGCAAGGGGCTCCTCGGCGCCGGCCATCCGCTCGCGGTGGACCTTCCGCCGCATGAGCCTCTGGTGTCGAAACTGATCGGATCATCTGACGCGGTTCTGGTGGTGGGCAGCGACTTGGACGGCATGAACACGCAAGGGTGGCGAGCGCCGATCCCGAAGCCGCGTGTCTCGATCAACACGATCGCCTCTGATGGTCGGCGCAACTATGCCTGCGACCTCGTCATCGAAGCGGATGCGCGCGCCAGTCTCGAGATGCTGCTGCCGATGTTGAAGCCGCGAGCGCGCGCGACGGTGGAGAAGCGGGTCGCGAAGGTGCGCGCAGACGCGGACGCCGCGCTGCGCGCATCCAAGGAGTTCGCAGAGCCGTACGCCTTCGTGCGCGCGATCGAATCCGTGCTGCCGGCCGGCGCCGTTGTGCTGGCGGACATGGCGGTCGGTGGCTACTGGGCAGCGGGGTATATGCGCGTCGGTGCACCGCACTCGTTCGCGTATCCGCTCGGGTGGGGCACACTCGGTTTCGCGCTGCCCGCCGCGGTGGGAGTGGCGGCATCTGGTAAGCGCGCTGTCGTGATCTGCGGCGATGCCGGGTTCATGTACGCAGCCGGCGAACTTGCGACGCTGGTGCAGGAGGAACTCCCGGTGACCGTGATCGTGGTCAACGACGAGGGCTACGGGATGCTGCGCTTCGACGAGCGCGAGCGGTTCGGTCGCGAGTTCGCGTCGGATCTGCACGTCGGTGATCTCGTCGCGATGGCCAAGGCGTTCGGGCTCAAGGCGCGTCGCGCCGAGCCGGATGACGTCGCGGCCGCGCTGCGATGGGCCTTCAAGCTGCGCGTACCGGCGCTCGTCGAAGTGCGCGCCCGGTTCGCACCTCCGCTGACGACCTCACCACGCTGGCCGCTCAAGGGCGCGCCGGAAGCTCGTCCCTAGGTCGATGCCCGGTCCGCTGGAGGGCGTGCTGGTCGCCGACCTCTCCCGTGTGCTCAGCGGTCCATGGTGCACGATGACGTTGGGAGATCTCGGCGCAGATGTGATCAAGGTCGAGCGCCCGGGGACCGGCGACGAGACGCGCGGGTGGGGTCCACCGTTCGCCGGCGGCGAGAGCGCGTACTACCTGACCACGAACCGCAACAAGCGCTCGGTCGCGCTCGATCTGAGCCGCGCGGATCACCGCGAGGTCGCACGCCGGCTCGTTGCGCGCGCAGACGTGCTGATCGAGAACTTCCGCCCCGGGACGATGGCGCGCCTCGAGCTCGACTACGAACGCTGTCGGGCCTTGAATCCCCGCCTCGTCTACACCTCGATCACCGGGTTCGGCACGCGCGGTCCGCAGGCGCACGCGCCCGGCTACGACTTCGTCATCCAAGCGCAGGGAGGCGTGATGTCGGTCACCGGCGAACCCGACGGCGAGCCGCAGAAGGTCGGCGTTGCGATCTCCGACATCACCGCCGGGTTGTACGCCACGATCGCGATCCTGGCGGCGCTGCGTCATCGCGACCGAACCGGCGAGGGCCAGCGCGTGCAGACCTCGCTGCTCGCATCGCAGGTCGCGTGGCTCGCGAACCAGGCCGGCAACCATCTCATCGGCGGGCTGCAGCCAACGAGGATGGGCAACGCTCATCCGAACATCGTGCCGTACCAGGTGTTCCACGCCACGGATGCGCCGTTCGTGCTCGCGGTTGCGAACGAGTCGATCTGGACGCGGTTCTGCGAGGCGATGGGGCGCAGCGATCTGCGCTCCGACGCGCGGTACGCGACGAATGCCCTGCGGGTCGCGAACCGCGAAGACTTGCGCGCCGAGCTTGAGGACCTCTTCGCGGCTCGCACGCGCTCGGACTGGCTCGAGCTGCTGGAGCGGGCGGAAGTACCGTGCGCGCCGATCAACACGATCGAGGAGGTCTTCGCCGACGATCAGGTCCAGGCGCTCGGGCTGGTCGAGGCAGTCACGCACCCGACGGCCGGCGAGGTACGGCTGGTGCGCGCCCCGATCGAGATGAGCGCGACGCCGCCCTCCATCGATCGCGCACCGCCGCTGCTCGGCGAGCACACCGCTGAGGTCCTGGCCGAGTTGGGGTACTCCCAGCAGGAGACCGAGGCGCTGATGCAGAACCCCGTGGCCTGATGCGCCGGATCGCACTGCTCATCTCCATGCTCGGCGCGCTCGGCGCGCTGCTGTGGCCCGTGTCCCCGGCGCTGGCATGCTCCTGCGTCCGCTCCTCGATCGCCGACAACTTCGCAGGTGCCGACGTCGTCTTCGTCGGGCTCGCGTCCTCGGTCGAGGCCCCCGGATCATCCACGCAAGGGACGGCTCATTTCTCGGTCACCGACGTGTTCAAGGGCCCCGTCGGATCCACGGCGGTCGTGCGGACCCCTGAGGGGACCAACACCTGCTCGCTTGATCTGGTGCCCGGCGCGTTCTACGCCGTCTTCGCGGACGCCGAGGACGGCGAGGTCCGAACCGATCTCTGCTCGGGCACCACCAGGGACGGCGACGCGCTGCGGAAGGCCGGGCTGAAGTCGCGCCGGACATTCGAGCTGACCACGCCCGCGCCACCGACCGACCGCGAAGTTGCCATGACCGACAACCCGGGCCGCGCAGGCACGATCTCGGCCGCCGCGCTGCTGCTGTCTTCGGTCGTGCTCGCGACGCTGCTGACCCGCGGACGCATTGGCTTCCGGCGTGGGGGCGCCGTATAGGATTCAACCCATGCGCATCGCGATGCTCACCGGTGGGGGAGACGCGCCGGGTCTCAACGCCGTGATCCGCGCGGTCGTACGCAAGGCGACGGATCACTACGGCGACGCCGTGATCGGGTTCCGCAACGGGTGGCGCGGCGCGATCGACGCAGACGTCATGACGTTGACCTCCGAGTCCGTCACCGGCATCCTTCCCCGCGGGGGAACGATCCTCGGTAGCTCGCGGACGAACCCCTTCAAGATCACCGACGGCGTGCAGAAGATCAGCCACACGCTCGAGTCGTTCAAGATCGATGCGCTGATCGCGATCGGCGGCGAGGACACCCTCGGTGTCGCGTCCAAGCTCGCCGACCAAGGTGTGAAGGTCGTGGGCGTTCCTAAGACGATCGACAACGACCTCAGCGGGACCGACTACACCTTCGGGTTCAACACCGCGGTCGAGATCGCTACCGAAGCGCTCGACCGGTTGCACTCGACGGCCGAAGCCCTTCAGCGCGTCTTGGTGGTCGAGCTGTTGGGCCGCCACGCGGGGTGGATCTCGACCTACGCCGGCATGGCATCGGGCGCCGATGTCATCCTGATCCCCGAACGCCCCTTCGACCTGGACGAGGTGTGCGAGCACATCACGCGCCGCCATCAGCGCGGCAAGACGTTCTCGATCGTCGTCGTCGCCGAAGGCGCGACGCCGAAAGAAGGAACGTGGGAGCTGCAGTCCGCAGAGAAGGACGCGTTCGGCCACGTCCGGTTGGGCGGGATCGGCAACGCGCTCGCGCCCGAGATCGAGAAGCGGACCGGCTTCGAGACGCGCGTCACCATCCTCGGTCACGTGCAACGCGGAGGAACGCCGAGCGCCTTCGACCGCGTGCTCGCGACCCGCTTCGGCGTAGCGGCGATCGACGCGGTCCACGATGGCGATTTCGGCAAGATGGTGGCCATCCAGGGCAACGACGTCGTCCGCGTTCCGTTGTCGGCCGGTGTCGGGGTGCTCAAGACGCTTGACCCCAAGATCTACGAGGTGGCCGAGGTCTTCTTCGGGTAGTCGCGACGGATAAACTCGCTGGCCATGAGCGAGATCGTCGAACTCCGCAGCGACACCTTCACCAAGCCAACCCCCGAGATGCGCCGCGCCATGGCCGAGGCCGAGGTCGGCGACGACGTCTGGGGCGAGGATCCCACCGTCAACGCCCTGCAACAGCAGTGCGCCGATCTGTTCGGCACGGAAGCCGGCATGTTCGTGCCGTCGGGCTCGATGGGGAACGAGGTCTGCATCAAGGCGCAGACCCAGCCGGGCGAAGAGATCATCGTCGAGCAGAACTCTCACATCGTCGAAGCGGAGGTGGGCGCGCCCGCGCTCATCAGCCAGGTGATGCTGCACCCGCTGCGGGCGACGCGGGGGGTCTTCGATCTCGACGAACTCGTCGCCGCGATCAAGCCGGCATCACGTTTCTTCACGCATACGGGGCTGCTGTGCCTGGAGAACACTCATCAGGTGAGCTCCGGCGCGGTGGTCGCAATCGAAGACTTCCGCGCGATGTGCAAGGTCGCGCGCGAGCGCGAGATCCGCGTGCATCTCGACGGCGCGCGGATCTTCAATGCATCCGTCGCCGCCGGCGTGCACGTCCGCGAGTACGCGGCGGAGGTGGACACGCTGTCGTTCTGCTTCTCCAAGGGACTTGGCGCGCCGATCGGCTCGATGGTCCTGGGCGACGCCGAGACCGTGAACGCGGCGCGCCGTGTGCGCAAGATGCTCGGCGGTGGGATGCGCCAGGTCGGCAACATCGCGGCTGCGGCGCGCGTCGCCCTCGAAACGGGCGTGGAACGGCTCGCCGAGGATCACGCGAACGCGAAGCGCCTCGCCGAAGGCGTCGCGGACGCATGGCCGGGATCGGTCGACCCGGGCGCGATCGAGACGAACATCCTCTACATCGACACCGCCGATCGGGACGCGACCGAGCTGACCGCGGCGCTGGAGAAACAGGGCGTGAACGTCGGAGTGATGGGCGCGCGCCGGATCCGATGCGTGACCCACCGCGACGTAGACGTCGCCGGGATCGACCGAGCGATCGACGCGTTCCGCGCCCTGGCGTAATCCCGTCGACCGACCGGCTGATCGCGCGCCCGTGAATGCCGGATAAAGCGAATCGGCATTCGGATTCTACAGCGACGCGGAGGTCCTACCTGGGCGCGCTGAAGACCCTGTGCCCACTCACGCCGCGCTGCGCAGACCGCTGGAGCGCCTGGCCGCGGCGAAGGTGAAGCAACGGACGTGCGCTCGAGCGCGGAACGCTCGCACGTCGTCGGCGCTGCGGGTCTCGCGCCGCTTCGCAGCGGAAGGCTCTTGGCGCGCTAGTCCTATGGCTTCGGTCCGCTCGGGCTGACTTTTTGACCATGCGTTGCTTACCGCCGGGAAAACGCGCTGACCGGCATGCTGGAGCGCGCCGAGACCCGGCCGCGGAACCCTCCCAGCACTGAGCGCCGTCCTAGAACTCCGCTGGCTGGACGCGGGGTGGGACGAACGGGATAACCCTTTGCTATTGACCAGAAACCTCAACGTAGTAGACAATCGGCCGAAGTGGGAACTGTTTCACATAAGGGAATGGCGGGAGGAGCGGCGAGTGAAGAGATATCGAACGAGGTGACTGCTGCAGTGGCTCTCCTGAGTGCAATGACCTGGGTGGTTGGCGAGCGTGGTCCCGCCCTCGCTGATGATGGTGGACCTCCGTTGCGGGCCCACGGCACAGACATGCTTCCCGCAGGCGCCCTGCCCGGCATCCCGATTGCGGCATGTGTTGACGACGATTATCGAACGATTTCACCCGCCTATGCGTTGGCTGAGGATGCCGATCTAACCTGGTACTACAACCCCAGCGGTCAACCGTCCTATCTGTCTACACCGGACGTAATTGCTGATCTCACGGCGGCCTTCCTTACCTGGGAGAACCAGAGCAACGACTGCGTTCCCACTCGGGGCGACTCTTCTTCTCTCGACTTCACCTATGGTGGCACCAGCTCACGCTGCCCGAGCCTGCTGTGCGAAGAAACCTGGGCCGCGGATGGCTACATCGACGTTGGCTGGGCAACCCACAGCCAGGCCTATTATCCCTCCAGCTCCAACGTTGCAGCCGAGCGTTCGGCGAAGGATCCAAATGACCAGAGTCCCCCCTATCGCATCGTGGAATTCGACATCGTCTTCAACCCCGAGGCGTACTACGGTTGGCAGACTCGGGGCAGCGTGGATCCCGGCGGCGATATCTGGGGCTACATGGCCCATGAGATAGGACATGCCGTGGGCCTCGACCACACAATCGCGGGGGCGTGCGAGGGCACAGGCGCGGTTCATAAACTACAGACCATGTTCCCATGCGGCGTCGTCGGGGACACGAGTTGGCGAACGCTGGGTATGGGCGACATGCTTGGCCTTGAGAATCAAGAGACCGTCAGGAGCAACGCGTAATGAGAACGATCGGCCAGCTTTCTGTTCGCCCGGCAGCGCAAGCCGTGGGGCGGCAGCAGGTGGCAGCCTGGTACTGGTTCCGGGGCTTGGTCTTGATGTTCGCGCTCCTAGTCGCGCCGGCTCCTTCGTTTGCGCTACAGGAAACCCAGCCCACCGACGTACGGTTTTGGACCAGCCATCCCTGCGCTGTCGCCTGCTCCAGCTTCATGGCGCCGGGCGCAGTCTGCGATCGTGAGCCGCCCTTCGCTCCCCCTGGCACCTGGGACACGCATCGCATCACCGTCCCAGACCAAGTGGACGGACGAGTGCCGCAGGTTCTGATAACGAAGATCTACCCCGTCTACGACTCAGATCTCTTCCTTTGTGAGGTGCTCAACGCGGGGACGCCGGATGAGACCTATGCCCAAGTTCCCAACGGAGACGACTGCACCATCTGCGAACCCTGCGCCAAGGGCTGCATCGAAGCCTGGACCACCCCCGTGCATCCGGGCCAGACATTCGTCATGCTCGTGTACAACTTCGTTGACACGCAGGAACTCATCGGCGACTACCGGTACGCCGTTAACTGAGCCTTCTCGCCACGTAGGAGCTCGCGCCCGGTGGCGAGTCAGCGCGCGCTGCGGAGGCCCTGTCTGAAGTAGTTACTCGCCGGCGGCGACGATGTTCTGCTTCGGGTCCGCCATCGGACGACCGATCGCCCGTGCGACGCGCGTTACATCTGCGATCAGCTCGGCGATCTCCTCGGTGGTGACCGCCTGCGGTCCGTCGCACAACGCCGTCTCGGGCTTGGGGTGCACGTCGACCATGATCCCGTCGGCACCGATCGCGACCGCGGCACGCGCCAGCGGCGCGACCAGCTCGCGCCGGCCGCCGGAATGCGACGGGTCGACGATCACCGGCAGGTGCGAGAGGTTCTGCAGCAGCGGGACCGCGGAGATGTCCAAAGTGTTGCGGGTCATCGGCTCGAAGGTACGGATGCCGCGCTCGCAGAGGATGATCTCTTCGTTGCCTTGGTTCGCGATGTACTCCGCGGCCATCAGCCACTCTTCGATCGTGGAGGCGAGGCCGCGCTTGAGCATCACCGGCTGCTTCAGCTTGCCGCACTCTTTGAGGAGCTCGAAGTTCTGCATGTTGCGCGCGCCAACGCGCAGGATGTCGCTGTAGCTGGCAACGAGCTCGACATCGGCAGTGTTGAGGACCTCGGTGACCGTCGGCATCCCGGTCTCCTGGCGCATGTGAGCCAGGATCTCGAGGCCGCGCTTGGCGAGCCCCTGGAACGCGTAGGGGGAGGTGCGGTGCTTGTACGCGTCGCCGCGCAGGACGTGCGCGCCGGCGGCCTTGGCCGCGCGCGCCGCGGTCATCGCCTGCTCCTCGGTCTCGATCGCGCAGGGCCCGGCGATCACGCAGAACGTGTCGCGGCCGATGGTGACGTTGCCGACGCTGATCGTCGTGGTCGAGGGATGGCTCTCGCGCGCCACGAGCTTGTAGGGCTTGCCGATCCGCATGACGCTCTCGACGCCGGGCATCCCGGGGATCGGCAGCGCCATGAAGCGCTCGGTGTCGCCCACCAGGCCGATGATCGTGCGCGACTTGCCGCGGGAGACGAACGCGTCTCCGCCTGCGTCCTCGACGGTGTCCACGACACGGGCGATGTCCTGCTCCGTCGCGTTCGGCCCCATCACCACGACCATGACCTTCTCCTATCGATCGGCTATCTCAACAAGAAACCCCGGGCATCTGGCCCGGGGCTGCGTTCCTGCGGCTGGCTTTACGCGCGTCCAGCCCCCGGAGCCCCGGAGGTGCCGTAAACCCAGAAATAGCGGTTCATGTGTCCGGCCAAGGTACGGAAGCCGTCCGCGACTGTCAATAGCAGGGCCATCGGCTCCCGCCGCGCACTCGGACCCGTCGCGTCACGCCCGCATAGCTCATGTTCCTGTAGGTCAACGAGCCCATCGGTGTGGACGAACACGTACAGAGAGTCCTGCATCACACCCCTTCCGCGTCCGGAACGTCTGCGTCGTGGCGAGTTCTGATCGCCTGCCATAGCCATTCGTGACCATCTACGGAATTGGTCATTGCTCCTTGTTATCGGCCGTGTCGTTTCCGTCGAGACAGTCGTTGTATGCGACAAGAAGGAACACCCGGCAGTCGCGGACATCACGGCAGGAGCAGGGTCATGGAAGAGGCGAAGGTTCTCGGAACAAGGGCTCTCTGGGGTCGCGTCGGATACAACGGCGAGGCGCACGCACCAGTTGAGGGCACCTACCAAGGGATCGACGCAGTCAACCTCCGCTACACGACCCGCAACGACTCAGGTGACTTCCCCATGCCGGGCAAGGACGCGCCGCTCGCGAACCTCGTTCCCCTCGTGATGGCCGCGCTCTACGAAGTCGGTTTCGCGTGGGAAGCCGGCCCGCTGACCTCCTGGAGCAACTGACATGAGACTTCTCTCTCTCGTACTTATGCAGGTCGCATGGTTCCGTGCGCGGCGCAACCGCCGCGAGGCACTCGCGATCAACTAGAAGCTCCCCCCGCGCTACGCGAGACCACGGTCCCGCAGACCGCGCTTCGAGCGCCGCACCACCCTCCCCGGTGCGGCGCTCATACTTTCTCCGAGGACGGCGCGCGAAGCTCCGCGACGACGATCCCGGCGAGGATGAGCAAGGCGCCCGCGAGCCCGCGCCACCCGATGCGATCGCCGGCCAGCAGGTAGCCGAAGACCCCGGCGAAGACGGGCTCGGCCGTGAGGATCACTGCGGTACGGGTCGGTGGGATGAACTGTTGGGCGCGCGTCTGCACGAAGAACGCCAGCGCCGTCGCCAGGATCCCGGTCACGGCGATCGCCCCCCACACGCCGCCATCGAAGCCGCTCACCGATCGCTCCGTGGCGCCCGTCCATGCCCACCCCAGCACCGAGGCGGTCGCTATCTGCACGAAGGCGAGCCGGCCGGCGTCGCGCCCCGGCGACAAGCGCCCGATCAGCAGGATGTGGATCGCGAAGGAGATGGCCGTCATGACCTCGAGCGAGTCGCCGCGTCCGATCCCGAACCCCTCGGGCATGGCCATCAGGACCAGTCCTGCCGTCGCCAGCACGACGCCGGCCAACGCGGCGCGGCTCGGTAACGCGCGGTAGACGAGCGCGCCGATCACCGGGGTGAACACGACGAACATCCCGGTCAGGAACCCGGCATTGGACGCCGAGGTGTATTGCAGGCCGACGGTCTGGAACGCGTAGCCGGCGAACAGCGCGATGCCCATGAGCGCGCCGGCGCGCATCTCGTCTCGGGTGATGCCGTCGCCGATCACCATGGGCGCCATCACGACGGCGGCGAGTGCGAAGCGCACGGCGAGGAACAGGAAGGGTGGGATCCGCTCGACCGCGTCCTGGACCACGACGAAGGTCGATCCCCACACGACGCAGACACCGACGAGGGCGAGCTCCCAGGTATAGCGGCGGCGCATGGGCGCTAACGGTACCGGCGTGCTCAGCTGCAGGTCGTCGTTCCCGCAGCCATGTAGGCCGTGACCCTGGAGCCCTTCGGGATCCTCTCGCCGGGAGCGGGGTCCTGGTCGACGACCTTCTTGCCGGAGCCCGAGAAGTCTGCCTTGAGTCCGGCTGCAGCGAGTTTCTCCTCGGCCTGGTTGCGGGTCATGCAGATGATCCGGGGGACCGTCACCAGCGCGGGACCCTTGCTGACCGTCAGTTCGATCGTCTCGCCCTTGCTGACCCTGGTTCCCTTCGCCGGGGACTGCTTGATCACGAGGCCGGCCTCGATCTTGTCGTCGAAGACCCGGGTGATCTTCACCTCGAAGCCTTCGGCGCGCAGGTCCGTGGCCGCGTCGTCCACCGGGTCGCCGACGACGTCGGGTACCGAGACGAGCTCTTCTCCCTTGGACACGGTCAGCATCACGGGCGTCCCGCGCTCGGCGAAGCCCTTCGGATCTTGGGTGATGACGGTGAGGCGAGGCTTCTCGCTGAACACATCGTCACGCTTCACCGTGAAACCGGCCGCCTTGAGCGTGCGTTCGGCGTCGACGAACTTGTCGCCGACGACGGTTGGGATGCTGATGAACTCCGGTCCGGTCGAGACGGTGAGGCGAACGATCTCATCCTTGTGGAGGGTTCCGCTGACAGGGTCTTGAGAGATCACGCGTCCATTGGGAACCGTCGAGGAGCTGCTGAGCGTGACGTCGACCCGCAGATCGCGCGCCTCGATCGCGGCTTTCGCTTGCGCCTGGGTCTGCCCGACCACGTACGGCACCGCGATCGAAGTCAGCGGTCCGTTCGCGGCCCACACCGCACCGCCGATCAGCGCCAAGATCGCCACCAGCGCGATCCAGCGGCGACGCTTCTTGCGCGTGTGGCCGTCCCCGCGCACGGGGCCATGGGGACGCTTCACGGCGATCGTTTCCTCGCCGAGGATCGGGATCGCCATCGTGTGGTGCACCAGCGACCCGATCTCAGCCGTGTCGGAACGCGGCGCGCTCGCGCGCAGGGCTTCTGCCATCACGCCGGCAGTGGGGAAGCGGGCATCGGCCTTGCGCTCGGTGGCGCGCGCGACGATGACGTCGAGCTCGCGCGGCACCTCTGGGCTCGATGACAGCACGCTCGGCACGTCCTCCGCCACGCGTTTGTACGCCACGACCACCGGCGAGTCGCCCGTGAAGGGCGTCCGACCGGTGAGCATCTCGTACATGACGACGCCGAGTGAATAGATGTCCGCACGGTGGTCGGACGCGGAACCCTCCACCTGCTCGGGCGCGAGGTAGTGCGCCGTCCCGACGAGCATCCCGGCCTGCGTCACCTTCGACTCTGCGAACGCGCGGGAGAGCCCGAAGTCGGCGACCTTCACGATGCCGTCGGTGGTGATCAAGATGTTCTCGGGCTTGATGTCGCGAT
>JBKJXT010000397.1:0-3344 GCA_046716205.1 Actinomycetota bacterium | reverse complement strand
ATGACGGGACGTGTCACCCATCGCTTCTCCGACGTTGGACGCGCAGTTGCGGTCACCTTCGACGACTGTCACCAGGACGATGCATGGCGATCGATCCTGGACACGCTGCGCTCGCGAGGGATCAAGGCGACGTTCTTCTGTCCGGGCCAGATGCTTAGGTCCTATCCCTCGTTCGCGCGGCGAACCGTTCGCGACGGACATTCCGTCGGGAGTCACGGCTGGGATCACTCCAACCTCGCGGGGAGGAGCGAGCATTACATCCGGTGGCGGCTGCTCGCCGATCGCGGTGCGTGGTGGCGGTACGGCGGCGCGACCTCCGCACCGTTCTTCCGCCCGCCGTACGGGGCTTACGACTCGCGGGTCGTGCGGGTTGCGGGCGAGACGTCCATGCCGCGCGTGATGATGTGGAGCGTTGATCCGCGCGATTGGACGCGCCCGGGGGCGTCGGTGATAACCAGACGCGTCCTGTCAGAGGCACGAGCGGGCAGCGTCATCTTGCTCCACACCATCGGGCAGACCGCGCGCGCACTGCCCGGGATCCTTGACGGCTTGAAGTCGCGGAACCTGCAGCCGGTGAGCCTGGACCGGATGCTCACCCTCTAGCGATGGACGCCCCGGGCGGCGGCGGAACGCAGGACGCAACGTGTTCGATAGATTCCCTTTTTGGGCTCGCCCTCCTACTCTCCGGCCTGCAGGGGGTGTGTTCCTGGGAGGAACCGGACGGCGCGCGGCGAATGGAGGGTGACCCATGCGAAAGTTCGTGAGTCTCTTGCTCGTCGTCGGCACCTTCGCCGCCGCCGTGACAGTGCTGCCGTCGTCGGCCGCCCCCGTGCCGTCGAAAGCAACCTGGCGTCAGGTCTGGTTCCCGTCCAAAGACGGGACCATGCTGCGCGCCGACGTGATGCTGCCGAAGGCGCGCACGGCGAGTCAGCGCCACCCTGTGATCCTTTCGATCGGCCCGTATTTCGGTCGGACCGGTGAGTCCGGCCCGGCGATGAGGTTCCGAGATCTGCTGACAGAAGGGAAGGTCTTCGAGCGCGGTTATGCCTACGTCCAGGTCGACTCGCGCGGGTACGGCGGTAGCGACGGATGCAGCGACTTCGGTGGTCCCGGAGAACAGGCGGACACGGAAGCCGCTGTGAATTGGGCCGCGCGTCAATCGTGGTCCAATGGCCGGGTCGGCATGTGGGGGAAGAGCTACGACGCCTGGACCCAGGTGATGGCGCTCGCCGAGAACCCGGTGGGGTTGAAGGCGGCCGTGATCCAGGCGCCTCTGCTCGAGACCTACCGTGGCATGTTCATGAACGGCGTGCACTATGGAGGCGGCTGGTACGGAACGCCGGCGGGGTACGCTCAGATCGACCTGACGCCGAACACCGCCGCGGATCGCGCGCCGGAGGAGATCCTCTACCCGGCGAAGGGAACCGCGACGAACCCTGCGTGCTACGCCGAGAACCTGGCAATGACGACGCTGCCCGATCGCTCCATGCCGTATTGGCAGCAACGCGATGTCATCGCCGACGCAGGCAGGAGCCTCGTCCCGGTCTTGTGGTCGCATGGCTTCCACGACGTCAACACCAAGCCCGACAACTTCCTGCCGGTGTTCTCTAAGCTGCGCGGTCCCAAGCGGGCGTGGATCGGTCAGTGGGACCACGTTCGGGGCAACGAGAGTGAGGCCGTTGGCAGGAAGGGTTTCATGGACGAGGCGATGGCGTGGTTCGATCGCTATCTCAAGGGGATCGCCGCGCCGCGCTATCCCGCCATCGAGGTCCAGGACAACGAGGGGTCCTGGCGTTCGGAGAGCTCGTGGCCACCAGCGGATGCGCGCCGATACTCGATGAAGCTGCGCCAAGGCGCGTACGTGGACGACGTTGTAAGTCCGCATCAACTCCAACCGGAGCCGGGCATCTGGTCCTTCAGCGCGCCCGCCCCCTACGACCTGCATCTGGCCGGTGCAGCTCAGTTAACGGTTGCGGCGTCTCCACAGCTGCCGGGTGCCAACCTCATCGCGCAACTCTACGAGGTCGACCGCTACGGCACCGCTCAGCTCATCACGCGCGGCGCCTATCGCCTCTCGGGTCCCTCTGCCGTCACGTTCTCGCTCTACCCGCAGGATTGGGTGATCGACAAGGGAAGCCGCCTGGGCGTGCTCATCGACGACAACGATCCGCTCTTCCTGCCGGCGAACACGGGCGCGCGTGTGGACGTGCTGATGTCGAGCCTGTCACTGCCGTTCCTGCGCTACCAACGCCGGAGCGATCTCACCGGCGGTCCGGCGCAGGCGATGAGCGGCGTGCATGAGACACACCTGCAACGAAGCGAAGTCGCGGCGAAAACCGTGAGCTTCAAGTTCCCGCCGCGACTCGCTCGCCGCTGATCTACGCGACCGGCGGCTGCTCAGCAAGACCGAGCTGCACCAATGATCGTGCGCTTCGCGGTGCTAGGCGTGATCCTGCTCGAGTCCTGCGCCCAAGAATCCGATCGTCCCGCAGTACGGGGATGGAGACGTGCAGCCGAAGCTCATGGTCACGTTGACCGTTTCTCCGATCACCGGCGTGACGACCGCAGGCAGGCCGGCCGGAGGGCCGGTGCCCTCGGCCAGCGTGACATCGAGCGCCGCGCCGTTGGGGGCGCTGCGCAGGACCCAGATACGCCAGTCGTAGGGCGTTCCGACGTACACGGTCTGCGATGGGGTGGAGGCGGTGTACGTGCACGTTCGCAACGTGTCGAGACCCCACACCTCCCCGATCACGTAGCAGCCTTCATGATCGGCCTGCGCTGACGAGGGCGCGAGCATGGCCACGACGGCGACGAGAACAGCGATGGCCTTGCTCGTGCTCCTCATCGAACCTCCCTGGGTACCTGTATTACGGCGCCCAGCCACCGGCGTTGCGCAGCTTCTGGACTTCTGCCTTCGTGCGCGGGGCATGCATAACGTTGGACTTGCCCGGCGCCTCTTCGAGGTCGGTGAACTGGTTGACGTAGTAGGAGTTGCGCATCTCTTCGATCTTGCTGCACTCGATCTTGGCCTTCACGTCCTCGGGATCGACCTGGTAGGGAACCGCCGCGTTCCGACCGAAGATCCCGTTGCGGATCGAGCGCTCCGGATGCGGCACCGCGTCTATCGGCCAGCCCGGGACTGCCGGGTTGGTGACCATGTAGCTCGCTGCCTCGAGTGCATTGCGGCGCGGGTCGAAGCGGTCGCCGTCCAGACCATGCGGGAGGTTGTAAGTCTCCTTCGCGAGGTCGGTCATCTGCAGCGAGCGCAGCGCCACGATCTCGGGCTGCGGTGAGCCGTACCAGAGGTCGTCGGTACCCCAGATGACGCGCTGGGCGCCCACGTG
>JBKJXT010000396.1:0-4621 GCA_046716205.1 Actinomycetota bacterium | reverse complement strand
ATCCGACGCAGGTGATGGTGCGCGAACCGTCCCGAGGGTTGGGCGCTGCGATCAACCAAGGCACCCCGATCGTCAAGCGCGAGGACCTCCACGAAGCAACCGCGGCGGCGCTGGGTGATTACGACTGTTGGATCTCGGCCGTCATGCGGCGCAACGGCATCCCCATCGGATTGTTGCTTGCGGCCTGTCCCGGACATTCGCAGCACGACTCGAACCGGTTGCTGCTGCAGCGGCTGGCCGACGAGGCGGCCGTCGCGGTGGAGAATGCCCGTTTGTTCTCGCGCGTAAGAGAGATCTCGATCGACGAGGAGCGGCGTCGCCTCGCGCGCGAGCTCCACGACGGCGTCGCGCAAGCCCTCACGCATCTGCGTCTCGAGCTCGATTTCATGACGCGGCACGGCTCGGCGTTCCCGGAACAAGCCCGCAAGGAGCTGCTGCGACTGGAGCGCGTCGTGCAACGAGCGTCCGGAGATGTCCGTTCCATGATCCTTGGACTCCGTTCGAGCGTGTCGGTGGAGGGCATCGCAGGAGCGCTCCGTTCCTACCTCACCGACCTCCGCGGCCTCGGGGGCCCCGATATCATCTTCGAGGCGCGCGGTGAGGTGCGGCTGCGTGCCGATATAGAAGCTGAGATCTTCCGCATCGCGCAGGAGGCGGTGTCCAACGCCTTGCGGCATTCGGGGGCACGGACCGTCCGGGTCATGTTGTCGGGAGGCAATACGCAGGTGCGCCTCGTCGTGGAGGATGACGGCGTCGGGTTGAGGAACCGGGCGTCCAAGGAGAGTGGAGGCGGTGTCGGCATGGGAGCGATGCGCGAGCGCGCGGACCTGATCGGCGCGAGCCTCAAAGTTGGCGCGTGTGAAGGCGGCGGGACGCAGGTGTGCCTCGAGTATCTGATCAAGGAGAACGCATGACCACACGGGTCGTCATCGTGGAAGACCACACGCTCGTTCGCCAGAGCCTCGTCAAAACGGTTGGGGCGGAGCCCGGCTTCGAGGTCGTCGGCAACGCGGGCCGCGGGGATGAGGGGCTGGAGCTCATCCGCAAGCTCGGTCCCGATGTCGCGCTTCTGGATATCGCCATGCCCGGCGGGAACGGACTCGAGGTGGCGGCGAAGTTGCGTGAGGCCGCGCCGAACGTTCGGTTCCTTTTCCTCACGATGCACGACGACGATGCGTCCATCTCTAAGGCGATCGGACTCGGCGCGGACGGCTACGTGCTCAAGACCGCATCTACGGACGAGCTGCTGACGGCGCTCAAGGCGGTCGCTGATGGTGGGAGCTACCTCTCGCCGGCGATCGCGCGCCGCGTGATGGATCTCGCCGGCGGGAAGCCGCCCGGAACGACGCTGACCGACCGCGAGCTAGAGATCCTGCGACTGCTCGCGACCGGCGCCCGGCCGGCCGACGTAGCGGCGAAGCTGTTCGTCTCGATCAAGACGGTGAAGAACCACCTGACGAGCGTGTATTCGAAACTGGGGGTGCAGACGGGCGCGCAAGCCGTCGCGGAGGCGTACCGGCGCGGATTCGTGTCGCTACCGATCGAGCACTAGGGACGGCATCGCGCCTCGGGGAACCGCAAGACAACGCTGCCGAAACGACGGATGCAAGGGTAGGCGTCGAGGCGCGCCTTGAACAGGTCCCACGCCGGGCGGAGCTCAGGACGCACCGCCGAGCGCGGCGCGTCGAGAGCGCCGTCGTGCTGCAGGACCGTGGCCGACTCGACGGCGCGCTCGATCTGGTCGAGGTGCTCGTCGATGCGTGATGTATCTGACCAGATGAAGTCGTAGACCACCCAAGACAGCGACGCGTGGCCAGGCTGCAGCATGGACATGTACGGCTGCGTATCGAACTGAGCGAACGTTTCTCCCGGCTCCAAGGTTGCCTCGATGTACCTCGACGCCCGTTCGTAGTCGGCGAGGAGCCGGGCGTCGGTGAGATGCACCGGGACGGATTGCACCGCGAGCGGGATCGCGGCAAGCGCGATCGGTATCCAGCTGCGCTTGGGTTCGGCGGGGCGCTCATCATCGCGCGACGACGCGGCCACCAGCAGCGGAAGGGCGGGTACCGCGAGGATCCAGTACTTGAGGAAAGGGAACCTGCTGGCGAAGGCGACCGCAGCTGCCATGACGAACAAGGCGCCACCGGCGTTGTTCCATCTCAGTCGCCAGGGCAGTCGTCCGGTCACCACGTAGGTCGCCGCGATGAACGGGAGGACGGCGACCACCGTGCTGATCAAGACCTCTCCCGGACGCCACGAGTCCAGCGTGCCCCTGGTGGCGACGTTGAGCTCGATGATCGCGTAGCGGAGGTTCGGCGAGGAGAGCACGACTGTTGCCCACGCTCCACCGACGCCGGCGACGATGGCCGACGCCAGCAGCGCAGGGCGGGCCCCCACGATCTCCCTGACGAACAAGGCGATGCCGATCAGCAGCGCGAGAGCCCGAGGGTCTACGACTACTGATGTCGCTGCGACGGCTGATCCGATGCCGATGCGTCCGGTCACGATGGCGAGCATTCCGATCGTGATCAATAACGTCGCCCCAGTCTCGATGTTGATCACGAAGACCGACTGGAGCGCTACCACGAACGTGATCGCTACTCCGAGGACGCGCGCCCGATCCTCGGCGACTCCGCGCGCCGTCGCGATCCGAGCTATCGCCATCCCGATGACACACGCGACAGCAGCGAGTGCGATTCCCCGCGCGATCTGGAACGGCCCGGGGGCCAGATCCAGAAGCCTGATGGTCCAATAGACAACCGGGCTCTTGTTGTCGATCACATCCTCGTACAGCCGCGCACCGCCGGCGACGCGACGAACGACCGCCAGCCACTCGCCCTCGTCGTAGCTGATCGGAACGACAGCGCCGATGGCACTGAGGACAGAGCCCGCGATCAAGAAGGGAGCGGATGATCTCAGGCGTGAGCGCGCATCCATCCGTCACGCCTTTCGCTCGAACAGGTAGATCCAGATCGAGCCGGCGCGGGCGACCGGTCGTGAGGTGAAGCCCTCGGAGGCGAGGAATCCGTCGAGCCAGCCCCGGATCGGGATCCACGGGTACGGGGTCACGAACACGAACGAACGCTCGCTGCGCAGCCGACGCGCCACCTCATTGAGGTATGCACGGCCGTCAGCATCGAGGTCGAACGACGATGGGATCAAGGTGCCTTCGAATCGATACGCCGTCGCCGGCGCGAGGATGAAGCCCCGTCTGTGGGGGTCTGTTCGCCAGTCGCTCAATTTGCTCTCGATGAACCCGCCGTGGAGCAAGACTGGCGTTCGAGGATCCATGACGATCGCGCGTTCGATCGCGGCAGCCTCTCCCCAAAGCTCCTGGGTGTGATACCAGCCCTGGGAGCCGAAGACGCTCGCCACAACGATCCCTGCCAGTATGAAACGCTGGGCCGCGACAGGACGGATGCGGGCCGCGAACCACCCGAGTAACAGCGCGATACCCGGTGCGGCCGACAACAGGTAACGCGTCACGAAGAATTTCGGCGCCACCGCGAGCGACATCGAATAGACCACGATCGTCGGGATAGAGGCCATCGCCACGACGAGGACCAGCGAGGCGCGCGCATCGGCGTCTAGCGCTCTGCACTCGAAGCGAGGACGCGACTCGAGGTGCGCCACCAGGAGCCCCCCGAGGGCGGCCATGAGCATGCTGAAAGGGATCAGCCGTCCCATGAAAGCGCGCAGCGACAGATCTTCTTGCCAGGTGATGAACGCCTGCTCGAGTCCAGACACCCACGACAGATGAATCATCGCGGGGAGCAGGGCGACGGCGAGGACACCTGCGGTCAGCAGCATGTCGCGTGACCGCAGGACGCTGCGCCGCTGCCTGAAGATCAGGTACAGCACATGGGCGATCAAGCCGACCGCGAACATGTATTGGAAGTAGACGGTCGCCGCCGCCGCCGTCACGTACAGCACGGCATGTCGGGGGAGTCCGCGATCGAGCCATCGCGTCAGTGCGAGCGTCGCGCCCAGCAACGTGAACAACGCGAAGGCGTACGGCCGCGCGTCGGAGGCCGCGAACATCACCCCGCCGGTCGCGGCATAGATGATCGTCGCCGGTAGCCGACCGTAGGGTCCCAGAAGACGCGCCGCAAGCGATCGGAAGACGACGACACTGCCGGCGGCGGCGAGCAATGATGGGATCCGGAGAGCCAGTTCCGACGACCCGAGCAAGTTGCGGGCAACCCACGCGATCGCAACGTACAAAGGCGCCTGCAACTGGATCTTGATGCCCCGGGTGAGGGTATCCACGAACCCGCCGGAGATGGTCCAGACCGTTCCCGTCTCGTCCACCCACAGATCCGACGGAAGGGGCAGGATCCACTGCACAGTGATGATCGTGAATAGCGTGACCATGACCGGACCCGCCGACGAGAGCGGCTCGTGCTCGGCGCCCGCGACCTTCACGCGATCAAACAGGTCGTGCGACGACCAGCGTGATGTCTCCGAGCCATCCGACAGGGACGCGGGGGTCCGCCACCTTCTCCAATGCGGACGCGACCTTCATGAGCCGTGGATGCGAGGAGCCCGCTCGCCGCGCGACGTAGGACACGTGGAACTCCCGAGGTGCGATCGCGTGGGTTGCCCGCAACTTGCTCGGGTC
>JBKJXT010000395.1:0-10167 GCA_046716205.1 Actinomycetota bacterium | reverse complement strand
GACGCCGACGCCGATGACGCCGACGCCGATGACACCGACGCCGACGCCGATGACGCCGACGCCGATGACACCGCCGACGCCGATGACGACAACTCCGAGCCCCAGAGCGCGGACGACGACATCAACGAGCCGAACGACGACTGAGGCGTCGCGCGAGCTTCGCGGGTCTCGTCGATGACGTTGAGCAGCTTGAGCCGCCGCTGATCAGGCGCCTGTTACACGACGATGACGAGTCTGTGCACAACCGGCGAGACGTTGCCGACCCGGTCTACGGCCGAGGCTTCGAGTCGATACCGTCCCGGCACCAGCGGCGCGGGAATGCTCCACGTGCATGACCTGCGAAGCGCGTTCGCGCACGAGAGGGTGCCGCCCCCCGGCTGCGGCGTGCGCTCACCGAGCACCTCGTGCACGAAGTTCAGATCGACCTGAGCGAGGCCCGAATAGTCGTCGACCGCGATCCCGTTCACCCGGCCACCGACCACGGGAGCGCCGAGCACGATCTCGTCCGAACCGGTGAACCCCGGCGACGGGGCCACGTCGTCCTCGGTCAGAACGCCGACGGAGCCCGGATCTCCGGGGTGGACGACATACACACGGAAACGGAACGCGTCGACGGCGGCCGAATACGACACCTCGGCGAGCTGAAGCGGCGTTCCTGCGATCGCGTTCGTCGCCTCGTCGATGGCGTAGACCTTCTTTTCCGACTGGCTACCTACATAGACCCGACCGGTATCGGAATTGAGCGCGACGGTCGCAGGTTTCGGTACCGGGATCGTCGCGACGACGGTGTTCGTCGTGCCGTCGATCGCTGAAACCGAGTTGGACTGGTAGTTCGCCACGTAGATGCGATTGGTTCGCTCGTCTGCCGCCAAGTCGGCCGGCACATCGCCGACGTTGATGGACCCCGTCGGGCTCAACGAGCTTCCGTCGATCACGGCAACCGAAGCGGAGGCCGAGTCGGCCACGTAGATCCGATCGGAGGCCGAGTTGAACACGACGGCATTTGGACTGCTCGCCGGAATGCTGATCGTCGAAACGGCATGCGTCGCGCCGTCGACGACGTGCAACGTTCCCGAATTGATCGTCGCGGAATAGATGCGATTCCTGACGGCATCCGTTGCGAGAAAGCCACTCGGCATGCCCACGTAGGCGATGATTGCGAGTGAGGCGCCGTCGATCACAGCAAGGCCGAAGATCGTAGACGCATAGATGCGATTCGTGACGACGTTGACGGCGATGCTTATCACATGGAAGACGAATGGATCGGTGTTGATCTTGATGGTCGCGATGACCGTGTTCGTGGCTCCGTCGATGACTGCAATGCCCCCGGACTGTGCCACATAGATGCGGTTCCTGGGTATATCGATCGCTACTTCGAGCGGCGCAGCAACGCCGGTGACCGTCGTAACGGCCGCGGTCCCTGCGTGCCCGACGTTGGTCGTGGTAACGCCGACAAAGAGCGCCGCGCCGAGCACGGCGACAAGAACGCGTCTCACTCCCCCACCCCCAGGTAGTTCGATTCATCCCTTTTATACCATCCTGGGATCGGTGGCAAGGCCCGCGATTCAGATATTCAGCCCGAGCTGATCAGCCATCCAGGCAGTGCTCTCTGCGGCTTGATCGATAGCCCGCGACATCGAGCGCGTCGAGTGTCCCACCTTCTCCTCGCGGCGCAGTAGTACCGGCAGTCCGGAACCGCTCGCCCACTGCAGGGCCGCGCACATCTTGCGCGCGTGCATCGGATGGACGCGCGCGTCCGCCTCCCCCTGAACGAACAGGACCGCCGGATAGTGCGTGCCAGGGATCACGTGGTGGTACGGCGAGTACGACCGGAGCCACTCGAACTCTTCGGCGACCTCGGCATCGCCGTACTCCCTGAGATGACTCCTCGTAACTCCGTAGCGCTGCAGCCTGATCGAGTCCAGCACCGGAGCACGACACACGACCGCCCGGCCCAGGTCGGGCCGTCGCGTGAGCACAGCGCCGACGAGCAAACCCCCGTTGCTGCCGCCCTCGAGCGCGAGTCGATCATGCGAGGTCCACCGTGCAGCGACCAAGTACTCGGCCGCGGCGATGAAGTCGTCGAAGCAGTTCTGCTTGTTCTGACGCATCCCGGCCCGGTGCCACTCCTCGCCGTATTCGCTACCGCCCCGGATGTTGGCGATGGCATGGACGCCGCCGCGCTCGACCCATGTCTGGCGAGTCTGCGAATACGTGGGCAGCAACGCTCGATTGAACCCGCCGTAGCCGATCAGGATCGTCGGATTCGAACCGTCGAGCACGACATCCGCGCGGTGCACGATGAACATCGGGATCTGCGTTCCGTCCTTCGAACTGTAGAAGACCTGCTCGGTCACGATGTCGGTGGCCGGAGCCGCGCCCGGGGGGCGCGCCCACAGGCGCGTGGTGTTGTGCGCGGTATCGTGATGCCAGATCTCGTACGGGGTGACGAAGTCGGTGTAGCCGATCCAGACATCCGTGCCACCGCCGGCCCGACTCGTCAGGTCTGCCCGGCCGATGCCGGGCAACGCTACCTGGGCGCGCACGTTTCCGGAGACGCGGTCATGCACGGTCACCTCGCTGACGATGTCCCGACTTCGCGCGACGACGATGGCGTCATCGGTCGTTTCGAAGCTGGTGATCACGGATGCGTCTTCGGCGACCAACTCGCGCCAATGTTGCGGCGTCGGATCCTCGGGATCGCAGACGACGATCCGACGCCGAGGGGCGTCCAGCGTCGTGAGCAGGTACAGGAGCCCGTCCTGGAAGTCCCCGGCGGAGGCCGCAGCCACGCCTTCGTGTATCGCGATGAAACTCCCTGCTCGCGCGACGTCGGCGATGAACAAGTCAGACCTACCCGGCCCCGTCAGGGTGGTCACGAGCAGCCAGCGACCGTCGGGGGATACCTTCGCGCTGTAGCGGGTGATCTTGTCGCGGCCCTCGCCGAACACAACGGCGTCCTGCGAGGGGTCGGTGCCTACCGTGTGGAGGTAGATGCGTCGGTGCAGAGCCTCTTCGCCTTCGGGAACCTGATCGGGCGGCAGCCGGCGGACGTAGTAGTACTGCTCTCCACCGGGGAGCCAGGCCAACGACCCTCCGCTCACCCGATCGATCGGGCCCTCGAGGATCATCCCCGTGGCGACCTCCATCACGAACAGGGAGCTGTCCTCGTCCCCACCTTCGGACAGCTTGTACGCGAGCCCGTCCCCTTCGATTGACGGCACCCATGAATCGAGCACGACGGAGTGATCGTCGCTGAGCGACTCTGGATCGAGGAGGATCCTCTCGGCGCCTCCAGGTACCGAGACGATCAGCTTCATGAGGTCCTCGCCGGGCAGGAGCCGCGTGAAGAAGGATCGATCGCCTCGTACCACCGGCGCGCTGATCCCCCCGACCGTCAGTTCCTGCAGGCGCGCCCGGATCCGGTCCACGCCGCCGAGTCGGTCGCGATGTGTCTCCCATAGCCGGTCCTGGGCTGCGCACCACGCCAACGTCTCGTCAGACTCGCCGTCCTCTAGCCAACGGTACGGGTCCGCGATGTCGTGGCCGTGCAACTGCTCGACCAGATCGAGCCGCGGCGCAGCGGGGTAGACGGACATCACAGAACGACCTCGCCGATCTCCAGCGGCGATCCATTCCAATGACCGCAGATCCACGTCGGCGCTGAATCGCTCGGATCTTGTTGATACGTTCGCACGCTAACCCCCGGAGTCGGCCCTCGGATACGGAGCAGCGGTTCGGCCGCGAGACCTCACGTACCGTCCGTGACCGGGCGCACCTGAAGTTAAGAGGGCGGTGGCGTGCCTACCCCTTCAGTGTAGAGGCGACGCACGACTTCTTCGATGTCGGGCTCGGTGATGCTCAGGTCCACGATGCGCGCCTGTTCCGCGACCGACGCCAGCACGGATGCCGCCGACATCTCGCGGAAGCGCAGCCACTGTCGCGGACCCTCGACGCGTTCGACCCGCACGCCTGGCACCGTCAACGCCGGCGCGCTCTCTTCGAGGTCCACGATCATCGTCCGCTCGCCGCCGAACCGCTCGGCCAGCTCCGTCACCCCGCCGTCATACATCACCCGCCCGTGATCGATGATCAACATCCGGGAGCACAGCCGTTCGATATCGACCAGGTCGTGCGTGGTCAGTAGCACCGTGACCTGGCGCTCGCGATTGACCCGCTGTAGGAACTCCCGCACGCGGGCGCGCGCCACCACATCGAGTCCGATCGTCGGCTCGTCGAGGAACAGCACCTCCGGATCGTGCAGCATCGCCGCAGTCAGTTCGCCGCGCATCCGCTGCCCCAGCGACAGCTGGCGAACCGGCGTCTGCAGGAAGGGCGCGAGGTCCAGCAGCTCAGTGAATGTCTCCAGGTTCCGCTCGTACCTGCTCGCCGGCACACGGTAGATGTGCCGCAGCAGATCGAAGGAGTCCGTCAGCGGCAGATCCCACCACAGCTGCGAGCGCTGCCCGAACACCACGCCGATCCGGCGCGCGAGTTCGATCCTGCGCCGCGACGGCTCGAGTCCCGTCACCTGCGCACGCCCACCAGAGGGCACCAGGATCCCGGTCAGCATCTTCACCGTGGTCGACTTGCCCGCCCCGTTCGGCCCGATGTAGCCGAGCATCTCCCCGCGTCCAACCGAGAACGTGACGCCGTCGACGGCGCGCACCTGCGTCCGTTCGCGCCGGAACCGCCCGGCGCGCTTGCGCACGGTGAATTCCTTGCGCAGATCCTCCACTTCCACGATGCGCTCGCTCATGACCCAGTGCTCCGGTAATGCCGCACGGCGATCCTCCACATCGAAAGGCCCGCGAACAGGGTGACGATCGCGACGGCTGGACCCATGAACCGCAGCGCGTACGGGAAGCCAAGTGGGTCGGGCTTGTCGAGGATGTACAGCGACGGGAAGTAGACGACGAAGGCCATCGGGATCACGAAGGCGAGCATCCGCCGCACCCACGTACTGAAGATCGAGATCGGGAACTGAGTAAGGAACTGCCCGCCGTAGGTCACCGAGTTCGACGCCTCGCGGGCGTCGAGGATCCAGAACGTGATGCAGACCGCGGCGATCCACACGCCGCCGAAGATCGCGGCTCCGCAGACGATCGTCACCGGAACCATCACCACCCGCCCCAAGTCCCACGGGATGTCGAGACGCTGCAGCGCGAAGGCGAGCACGACGACGCCCTGTGCCACCCGGCCGATACGGCGTACGGCGAAGTCCGCGGACAGGACCTGGAACAACGAACCGAGTGGCCGGACAAGGAACGCGTCGAGGCGGCCCGTTCGGATCATGTTCGGCAGTTGATCCAGGTGCCCCACGACGGTATCCACCACAGCGAAGGAGATCGTGGTCATCCCGTACAGGAAGGCGACCTCAGCGACGCTGAAGTTCCCCATCGTGGTGAAGTGTTCGAACAGCACCACGATCGTGAGGAAGTCGATGAAACCAACGGCGAAGGCCCCCAGGACGTCCACGGCGAGCGAGGTCCTGTACTGCAGTTGCGACCGGATGCGCGAGCCCACCAGGCGCGCGTAGATCGACGCGAGCTCAACCACCTTGGATCACCAACCTGTTGACGCCGCGTGCCAGCATCGCGCGCGCCGCTCCCAGGAGCACGATCGCCCACCCCAGCTGAACGGCGAGCATGCCGAAAGCCTCTGCAGCCGTGTACTTCTCCAGGAAGATGTCAACCGGGAACTGGATCACGAACGCGAACGGGTTCAGAAGCAGCGCAGCTCTGATCCACTCCGGGAAGAAGCGCAACGGCACGACGAACCCGCTGAAGACGTTGATGACGATCATGCCGACCACCAGCGGTCCTCGGTAGTCGAGCAACCAGAACGCGGTGGCGTTCGCCATGAAGCGCCACGCGAAGCTCACCACGACTGCGAGCGCGACCGCCGCGACGAAGACGACCACGGTCCACGGCTCGCGCGGGAGCCGCAGGTCGAAGAACATCGCACCAAGGAGGAACGGGGCGAGACCGCGGGCCAGCGCGTGATACACGGCGCGGCCCAGGTCGATCGACAGCAGGTACCACTCGATGTCGATCGGGCGCTGGAGATCGCTGGCTATCTCTCCTGACGTGATGCGCTCACCAAGGTCGACCCAGCCCCAGATGAACACGGTGGCGATCAGGGCTTGCGTGAGCCAGACGTAGGTAAGGGTGTCCTCGGGCGTGTACCCGCCGACGGTCGCGGCTCCGACGAAGACCGTGGTCATGATGTAGCACTTCATGAACCCGAAGACGGTGTTGGTGAAGACCCCGGCCACGGTGGCGGCGCGATAGGTCGAGTAACGGCGGAAGCCGCGACGTGCGATCTCAAGGTAGGCGCGCATGGGGGGGCGGGCACGATACCACCGCCCGGTAAAGATCTGTGGTTGATCTCGCGTGCCACACTCAAGGGTCTACCGGTGTGAGTATCGGAATCAACAACTCTGCCACCTCAACCTCCAAAAGAGGTCAAGGCCTCCTGGGAGCGAACCTCTAGGTAGACCGGCCAACACCCTGCCGGCAGAGGGGAGACCTCCGGTGAGGATCAAGGGTCGGACCGGTCGAGCGCTGGCCGCAACACTCGGCATCGCAGCACTTAGTCTTTTATCGATGATGCCGGCTCACGCCGACAACGTGACCGTGGACCTCTACTTTTGGGCGGGTGTGTACACCCCGAACAGCCTCCTCCAGCAGAGCGTCCAGATCCCCATCCCCTGCCAAGTCACTGTGGCCGAGGGCACCAGCGCCTCCGGCGTCCTGGACGCCGCCGTTCAACAAGGGTGCATCGTTTCATGGCAGCCGACGCCTAGTGGATCGTCCGTGGCCTGCATCAATTTCGTGTGCAGCCGCTACATCATTCCATGCGTTCTGGCGAACCCGTTCGTACATGCAGGCTGGTCTGTAGTTTTCGACGGGTTGGGGGGACCCTGGGGCTTCAACCAGTTCCATGCCTCCCCGGGGTCGAAGATTGAGGCGCACTACACTGTCGCAAATGGGATCTGCCCCCTCTAGTTGATTCTTCAGCCGATTGGGCGCGCCGATTCGCTGATGCTCTGTTCCAGCCATGATTTGCACGCGCTTTCTCGGCCCGGTACGAGATCGACGCTTCCGCCCAATCTTGCTGCGAGAGTGTCGAGCGTTCCGTACACTTTCAGACTCTCGCGCCCAGTCCGCTGGACGGATCCGTGTGTAAGCTGCATGCATCTCCGATCCCGGCCGGCGCGATCACAAGCCTCTTAGCAGTACCCTAAGCGAGACATGTGAGGTCTGACCGACCCGACGCGCGACAGTCTCGGCAGGTCGCGCGGGCCGCGACCGTTCATGTTCCATAAACATACTCACTGAAGTAGACGTGTATCTCCGATCCCTCCGTCGCGGTGTAGGACGACGGACCTGATTCCCACCACGCTCGGGCCAACAGCCCAGGGTCCCGCTCGCACACCCGGTTGATGCAAGAGATGTATAGATAGCGGCCCGCAGTGATTTGGGCAATGTAGGACTCGATACAACGCTTGGCCACTGCAGCATCCAATACCGCGATCGCGTCTCCGCCTTCAGTGACACTCAGCTGACAGGAGACAATCGGGCCATCAATCGGATCAGGCGGGTCATAGCTCCTAACACCTATGTGGAGGGTCGCATTCACGGTCGCCGCGGTTTCTGATCGAGCGCCTGCCGGTGCGATGAACAGCGACGACACGACGATCAGCGCTGCCAGGATTCGCCTTGCGACCATGACGGTCCCCCGAACTAGTCGCCCGCCCCTTATGGGCCATCGCTTGAGCGACAGACGGGAAGAACGCACGCGCCCCTCAGCTTCCATATTTCGTGGTCGAGGGACTTTCTCCTGCGGCCCCCGCGTTGTGAGGAGAGATACCGAATTACAGGTCAAGGCCTCCTGGGAGCGGACCTCTAGGTAGACCGGCCACCCTGACAGGCAGAGGGGAGAGCTGAGTTGTCGACAACGACGAGCGCTGGCACCCGTTCGCGAACGAGCGCGCCGGGACGGTGTTTGCTCTTGCCCGCGGCAGCTGGGCCGGTAAGAACCACGACGGGCGACGTTTCAGTCAGGTTCGTCCGAAGCCCTTAGTCGTTGCCTCGAGGGCGTGTCCTCGACTGAGGCCAAGAGACGCAGGGTTCTTTGGATCGACGCGGCAGACGACCTGTGTGTCACGACCGCGGGCCCGCCCGCCATCTGGTCGGCAGTGGAGCCCGGATCCGATCCCGCGGCCGCCTCTTGACACGATGTATATGCTAGACATATACAGAGCCTGTGGGGATCCTCGACGAGATCCAAGCATGCGTCGGCTTCGAATGGGACGACGGAAACGCAGGCAAGAACCTCGACAAGCATGGCGTGAGCGATGAAGAGTGTGAGGAGATCTTCTTCAACGACGCGCTCGTTGTGGGCGAAGACCGTGCTCACTCCCGCGACGAGCCCCGGGGGTACGCGCTCGGGCAAACCAGCGCCGGCCGGCTGCTGTTCGTCGTGTTCACCATGCGCGGGCAACTGATCAGGGTGACCTCCGCGCGCGACATGACGGCGGTAGAGCGCAGGAGGTATCGCAGATGAAGAAGAAACTGCCGAAGTTCAAGGACGAAGCCGCCGAGCGGAAATTCTGGGCTACCCACGACTCGACCGAGTACGTCGATTGGGATCGGGCCGAACGTCCCGTCCTGTCAGACCTCAAGGCGACGCAGAGAACGATCTCGTTGCGCTTGCCGGCGATGATGCTCGCCGAGCTCAAGCGTCTGGCGAACAAGCGCGACGTCCCCTATCAATCCTTGCTCAAGATGTTCCTTGCCGAGCGCATCGAGGAAGAATCGCGCAGGACTCGCGCGGGTTGAACGCCTTCCTCATCCGCGTACATGATCGTGGGCATGCCCGCGAGATCCAGCGTTCGTTATGGAGGCTTAGATGGAACCCTCAGAGTGTCGGTCGGTGGAGATTCGGCGGCTGAGCCTGCAGGACTTCGATCTGTATTCTGAGTTGCGTCTGGAAGGTTTGATCGAGTGTCCGGTTGCGTTCACGACCGACGCTGACGCGTGGAGACAGGCTCCACGGCGTACTCTTGAAGCCCATCTCAGCCCGGATCGGACAGACTCGCCGGTTCTGGGAGCCTGGGTTACAAGCGACAGGCTCGTGGGTCTTCTAGGCATGAACCGTGAGGACCGTGCGTCCGTGCGGCACAAGGCGGGGCTTTGGGGCTTCTATGTCTCGCCGTCGCATCGGGGCCGGGGTGTGGGCAGAAGGCTCCTGACCGAGATGATCGATGTGGCACGGGGCCTGGACGGCCTTCGACGGCTGCGAGCGGTCGTTCCTATTGCGTGCGTTGAGGCGGTGTCCTTACTTCAGGGTGAAGGCTTTGAGAACTATGGAGTTGAACGAGAGGCGCGATCTGTGGATGGCGTGTTTCATGACCAGGCATACCTTGCGTATGCGCTTCCTCGGCGACAGGTTTGATCGCCGTTCAACTCGCGCTTCAGCCGCCCAGCATCGCGCCAACCTTCACCATCCCACCGGGTCCGCACGGCGCGATCTCGGTCGGTTGCGAACGACTAGTGACGCTGGCGTGACGCGGGCTGCGCACAGTGACCCCAAGAAAGAAGACTTGTCATGGCTGCGGTCTTGTGAGTCATCAGCTCGCGCCATCTCGCGAGCCTTTCGAATCCGCCCGGGAATGCGAAACCGTTCGTGCCGCATGGCTCGCCTCGATCGAAGGAGTCCTGACATGCCAGACAAAAGGGTAAAGCTGGAATCAGAAACCAAGGAAGAAGAATCGGATCCAAAGCCTGAGGAGAAAGCGGAATCCGAGAAGATGTGTTGCGACGGAGAGCGGACGGCCGCGGAGCACCGCAAGGAGTCACCTGACGGCAAGTGCTGCACCGACTGAACCTGAGAGGAAACGCGGGCGTGCGGTCAAGATCGCGCCCAGGAAGCGGGGGCTTAGTTCCATTACTGGTTCAAAGGAAGGGGTGGCGGTGGTTGTAGTCACGGCAGCCGGCGGTAGGGCCCTCGCCGGGAAACGGGGTCGCCGGCGCGCCGTGGAGATCCTCGCTCGGGGGGGGCTGGCCTCGGTAGCAGTCTCCTTCGCGCTCGTGGGTGTCCTTGCGCTCATGGCAGCGCTTTACCGCGGAGGTGCGGAGACCGACCGGCAAGGTGCGCTTG
>JBKJXT010000394.1:0-3267 GCA_046716205.1 Actinomycetota bacterium | reverse complement strand
CGTCTGGACGCACGACCGGCATCAGCGCCGCGATGTGACCGGCGCCGCGGCTGCCCACCTCGCACACCAGAACCTCGGTGTCCTCGTCGGCGGACAGCACGGTGAGCGGCACGCCGAGCTCGTTGTTGAAGTTCCGCTCGCTCGCGACGGTACGCCGTTCGGTCTCGCACGCTGCCGCGACGAGTGCCTTGGTCGAGGTCTTTCCGGCCGAACCAGTGATGCCGATCACGCGCGCGGACAACCGCCCGCGCACGGCCACGGCCAGCTTCGACAGCGCCGCGACCGGATCGGCCACTCGCAGCACCGGGAGCGCCTCGGTCTCGAACTCCTCCCGCACGACGGCGGCGCAGGCACCCCCATCGATCGCCTGCCTGATGAAGGCGTGACCGTCCGCCCGCTCTCCGGTGAGCGCCACGAACAACGACCCGTGCGTGACCGTGCGTGAGTCGGTTGCGACGGCACGCACGACGGCGTCCGGATCGGCCCCGTCGAGGCGGCCCTCGCACAGCCGCGCGATCTCCTTCAGCATCATCGCGATCACGCCCGGCCCTCGAGGATCTCGCGCGCGACGTGACGATCGTCGAAGGGGATCGTGTGGTCGGCGAACTGCTGGCCCGACTCGTGGCCCTTCCCGGCGATCACGATGACGTCGCCGGTCTTGGCATCCGCGACGGCGGTGGCGATGGCGTCGCGGCGATCGACGATGGACTCGAACGCGCGCCCGGTGGATGCCGCTCCCTGTTCGATCATCGCGATGATCGAGTCCGGGTCCTCTGTCCGCGGGTTGTCGCTGGTGATGATGCAGCGGTCCGCAAGGGCGGCGGCGACCTTGCCCATCTGCGGGCGCTTGGTCTGATCGCGATCGCCGCCACAGCCGAAGACCACGACGAGACGCGCGCCGGGCGGCGTGATCTCGCGCGTGGCAACGAGCACGTTGTGCAGAGCGTCGGGGGTGTGCGCGTAGTCGACGAGCACCGTGAAGTCCTGCCCCGCGTCGATCGACTCGACGCGCCCGGGGACGCCCTTCAGGGCGGCGATGCCGCGAGCCGCATCGTCCAGCGGAAGCCCCAACGCGACGCTCGCCGCCAGCACGCCCAGGGCGTTGGAAACGTTGTAGGCGGCGGGGAGCGGCACCTCCATCGGGACGCGCCGTCCGGCCACCTGTGCGACGAGGCGCGACGAACGCGCGCCGACCTCCAGCTCGATCCCGCGAACGTCGGCATCACGGTGCACCGCGAAGGTCGTCAGGGGGATGCGAGAGCGCTCGGCGAGGATCCGCCCGTACGCGTCGTCGGTGTTGACCACGGCGCGCTCGGACATCTCGGGCCGGAACAGCATCATCTTGGCCTCGAAGTAGGCCTCCATCGTTCCGTGGGTGTTCAGGTGGTCCTGGGTGAGGTTGGTGAAGACGCCGCACGCGAACCGTGTGCCTTCCACGCGCGAGAACAGCAAGCCCTCCGACGACACCTCCATCGCGGCGCCGGTAACGCCTGCGTCGCGCATCCGTGCGAGCAGCCGCTGCAGGTCGATCGCCTCGGGCGTGTTGCGCTGGGCGGGCAGGATCTCGTCGTCGATATGTCGTTCGATGTTGCCGATCAGACCCGCGCGCGCGCCCGTGGCGCGGAAGACGCTCTCCATCATGAACGTCGAGGTGGTCTTGCCGTTGGTGCCGGTGACCCCGACGAGGGTGAGCGCGCGCGACGGCTCTCCGAAGAACGCGGTCGCGATCGGCGCCATCGAGGCGCGCACCGACGGAACGAGGATCTGCGGGACGGCGACCTCGAGGCTGCGCTCGACGACGAGTGCGACGGCTCCTGATGCGATCGCGTCGCGCGCGAACTCGTGGCCGTCGACGTGCGCGCCCGGGACGCAGAAGAACAGGGTCCCCGGCATGATCGAGCGAGAGTCGTAGGCGACGTCGCCGACGGCGAGGTCTTCTCCGATGAGACGAGCGCCGGGCGCAGTCTCGGCGAGAGCCGCGAGCGTCACCGTCGGTGTCGTGGGCACGGTCATCAATCCTCCCGCCCCCACCCGACGCGCAGACGCGGGACTATCTGCGCGGGTTGGGCCGAACTCTATCACGGCCGCGTTGCCTGTTCGGGAGCTTGATCCATGAGCTCCGGCTCCACCTCGCGACGGGGCAAGACCTTCGCGGGCAAGGCTTGCGCGCGCAGATCCGACAGATCGCGAAGCTCGGGGAGCCGCACCGTCGGCGCGATCTGTAGGCGCGCGAGCGCGTACTGGAGGATGTCCTTGACCACCGGTGCGGCGGTCGCGGAGGCGAACCTCGGCGTGGGGTTGTTCAGCGAGACGAGCACGACCAGGCGCGCGTCGTCGGCCGGCGCGATACCCACGAACGTCGTGATGATCTTGTTGGAGTAGCCGAGCCGGCCCTCCAGCGGTACGCGCGCGGTGCCCGTCTTACCTGCGACGAGGTAGCCGCTGATGCGCGCGTTGCGTCCGGTACCGCGCTGCACGACCGCGGAGAGCATGGCGCGCACCTGCGCCGCGGTGAACGAGCTCACCACGCGGCGCGCGGGTGCGCTGGGGATCTCTCTGACGCTGCCGTCCTGTTCGACGGTCCCTGCCACCAGACGCGGCTGCACGCGCACGCCGTCGTTGGCGATCGCCCCGTACGCACTCGCAACCTGCAACGGGGTGACCGCGATCCCCTGCCCGATCGGGATCGTTCCCATAGACGTCGCGTACCAGTTCTTCGGATCGAGCAGGATGCCGCTCGCCTCCCCGGGGAACCCGACGCCGGTCTGACTGCCGAGGCCGAACCGGCGTAGCGAGTCGTACAAGCGCTGCTTGCCGAGCATCTTCGCAACCTTGATCGTCGCGACGTTCGAGGACTCCGCGAGCGCCTCGGTGTAGGTCATGCGCGTGGTGGGGTGGTACTTGTAGTCGCGGAAGACCTTGTTCGCCACGCGATAGCGGTACGGCACCGTCATCACGGTCCCAGGCGAGATGAGCCCTGCCTCGATCGCGGCAGCCGCCGTGATCACCTTGTTGACCGAGCCCGGCTCGTAGGAGTCGGTAACGACGCGGTTGCGCCGCAGGAACTCGTCCGCGCTCGAGAACTCCGACGGCCGCAGGCCCGGGTAGCTCGCCATCGCATAGACGTCGCCGGTCACCGGATCGAGCACGACGGCGGTTCCGTCCGTCGCGTTGTGTTTGCGCACGCCGCGCTCGAGCGCTGCCTCCGCGTAGAACTGGATCTGACGGTCGATCGTGAGCGCGATGCTCTGGCCGGTCTTCGGCTCG
>JBKJXT010000393.1:0-2895 GCA_046716205.1 Actinomycetota bacterium | reverse complement strand
GTCGTGGAGCTGGTCCAATTGGGGTCGCTCATACACGACGACATCATCGAGGGCTCTTCTTCACGCCGCGGAAAACCCACTCTGAACTCGGCGGAGAGCGTAGCCGTCGCCTTGGTCGTCGGGGATCTTGTCTTGGCCGAAGCCGGACTACTCGCAGCAAAGATGCATAAGGAGCTCTCGGCTCTGATGGCCGACACGATGGTCCATATGGCTGCGGGGCAACTCGAGGAGCTCCGGGCCCTATTCGACCTCAAGCGAACCCTGCAGCAGTATCGGGCCGCAACGGAAGCCAAGACCGGGACGCTTTTCGCTTCTGCTTGTCGACTCGGCGGCATGCTCGCCGGGATGACGCCGCGTAAGCTCGATGCCCTGACGGCGTTCGGCGGAGCCTTCGGAGTGCAGTACCAGTTGATCGATGACTTGCTCGACATCGTCGGCGATCCCCAGCGTTTGGGGAAGCCGGTGGGACGAGACCTGGCGACAGGTACGTACACCGAGCCCGTTATCCGCGCGCTGGCAAAGCGGGGAGGGAAGACGCTCGCGAAACTGCTACAACGCCGCCGCGCGGAGGATCTCGCCGAAGCTCTCGAGCGCGTGAAGAACTCCGGCGCGCTCGATGACGCGGCGGAGGCAGTGAGAGCCCTCGCATCTGAGGCGGCTAGAGCACTCAAGCCGTTCGTGAACGAGCCGATCGGTCGCGGACTTCAAGCCTTACCCGACGTGTACGCTGAATGGGCCTTGACCGAGCTTGTTCAGAGGCGACGATGAGCCCAAGCTTTGGCAGCCGTTCAACTCAGCGCTGGATCCGACGCTCGCCTTCGGCTCGCGCGGCTCAGCGCCCAGGTCGTTAGGCCGACAGTTTGGGAGCTCAAGACATGGGTGCCGCAGAGGGTAAAGAGGATCGCGTGTCCGCCTCAGCCTCCCTTCGAGCGCTGGAGGCCTTGGTGTTCGGGGTCCTTACCGCAGCTTGCGCGAGTGTGGCCGTGATCCTCATCGGCTTAGGGGTCCGCGCGATCTTCGGCCCCAAGCCGGCCTTTCCTGGAGGGCCCAACGACTGGACAGCCTTCTTGGTGGCAGGACTCGCAATGATCGCTGGCGTGGTCGCATTCCTGATGGGTGCGGTGTACTGGTTCATCCGTTCTCGGGGAACCTCGAGTGCGCCGAGGTCTACGGCCGGACACGCCAGTCAACAGACGTCGACCGGTCGCGAGGAGTAGCTCTTGACATGGTCCCGCGTAACGCGTTCAGTAACGCCGATGCTGCCTAACTCGGCATTGCAGCTGACCGCTCGCGCTGGCGCGCTCCCGGCAGCTGAACGCCAAAGTCGTTAGACCGACATGGCGACTCCGCCGCAGCCCCATCTTGCCAAGGCGCATAATGAGCCGATCGCGGAACTGTATGTTCGGTTGGGGTGGGAGCTCCGACAGGTTTTTGAAGACAGCGAGGGGCGGCCATACGAGTGGTTGTTGGAGTGGATCCAGGATTCGGAGCCGGTGAGTCCGACCGATGAACAGCGCAAACACGCAGGCTCGTAGCGGTCTAACTCGCGGCTGGACCCGACCGGCTTCGCCGGCGGGTCAGCCGCAGGGTAGTTATACGGACAGGCCGTGATGACGGCGGACCTACGCAAAGGAGAATGGCATGGGTGTTGATCCGACCGAAGTGGTGAGGAGTTTCTGGGAGTCAGTATGGTCCAAAGGAAATGCTGACGCTCTATCCGACATCTTCGATCCTCATGTCCGTGAAAACGGTGAACCGGTAGATGTAGGGCTTTTTCAGCAAGCTGTGACTTCCTGGCGTCGGACCTTTCCAGATTTTACGGCCACAGTAGAAGAACTCATCGCGGTTGGGGAGGACAGGGTCGTGAGCCGGGTCACCTACAGGGGCACACAGCACCTTCCTTTCTGGGGGCTCCCTGCAACTGGGCGCTCATTCGAGTGCATAGGTATCGACATTTTTCGCGTGCAACATGGTCGAATTGTTGAGCTATGGCACGTGTCGGATCACTGGGACATGGCGATACAACTTGGCGGAAAGTTGGTACCCGAGGAACCGGCTGCGGATGTTTAGGTACCTGCGGCCGTATAACACGTCGTTGCACCCGGCCGGCTTCGCCGGCGGGTGAACGACAAAGTCGTTCTGCCGTCAGGGTCCGCATGTAGCATCTGCTTGTGCCCGTCATCTCAACCTTCTTCGGAATCGTCATCCGCATGCACTTCCGCGACCACGGTGTCGGCCACTTCCACGCCGAGTACCAAGGGGAGCAGGCCACGTTCACCTTCGATGGGGCGCCGCTTGCAGGCAAGATCAGCTCGCGAACCGCGTTAAGGCTGATCAAGGAGTGGGCGGTAGCGCATACTGTGGAGTTGCAGGCGGACTGGGCCCGCGCGCAAGCTGGTGAGCCGCTTGAGAGGATCGAACCGCTTTCCTAGAGAGAGGTGAGCCGTGGAGAGTCTCCCGCTCGTCACGAGCGCTGAATACCGAGGTGGCTACATGATTCATCTCCGGTTCGCTGACAACGTCGAGGGAACGGTCGACTTCGAGGAGTGGCTCTCAGGGCCCGTCTTCGACCCTCTCAAGAACCAGGCGCAGTTCGCAAGGTTCTTCATCGAAGCGGGAACGATCACCTGGCCGAACGGCGCGGACATCGCTCCCGAGACTCTCTACGAACGGGCAAAGGCCAATGCGGCGGCATAACTCGCGCGTACAACGGACGCCGCTTCGCGGCGCCGCTGAAGCGCAGGGTCGTTATGCGGAGCGAAGGTGAATGCTCGATTGTGCTTGTGCCTAGGTGGAGGCAGCCGGTGAAGCGAACGGGTTCCTGCATCGAGTGCGGCTTCGATTGGGAAGGGCCAGTTGGCCAACTGCCGGAGCAGCTCGCGTTGCTGTCGCGCG
>JBKJXT010000392.1:0-13984 GCA_046716205.1 Actinomycetota bacterium | reverse complement strand
TCGTGGTCGATGAACAACTGGACCGAACCGATCCCGTGCTCACCCTCGCGCACGATGGTCGGCGGCACGATGCCCCATCCCGTGAGCTCGGACACCACGTAGGCCGCGACCTCCCGCTTGTAGAGCGTGCCGTCGGGGAAATCCCATAACGGCGTCTCGCCGCGCTGAGGCTTGTAGACCGCATGCCCTGCATGCTCGGTGTCGGCGACGCTACAAGCGAAGGTGTAGTTCGACGCGCCCGGCAGCAGACCCAGGATCTTCATCGAGCCGGTCGCGAGCAGTCGCTCGACGCGCTCGCGCGTGAGCCGCGTCGTCATCAGAGGTAGGAGCGGTGCCCGTTCATCGCCGGACACCTATGCACGCCACCGGGGCCCATCGGATATCCGCACAGCTGGCACCGAGGACGGCCGGCAGACACGACCTCGAGCGCGTGTTCGCTCATCGCGCGTACCTGGGCACGCGATGCCTCGAACCGCGCTCGTCCCGGGATCTCGGTCTCCGCATCTTCGACGAGCTCGGTGAGCAGTACCACGATGTGATCCGTCAGCGCATCGTGCTCGATGGACATCTCACCGGCGCGCCATACCGGCTCGAGCGGAGACACCAGCTCGAGATCGCCGTCGACGGGCTCGCGACCCTCGTGTCCATCCGGCAGCGCGTCGAGCAGCCGCTGCATCGCCTCGCACAGGACCCGCACCTGCTCCTTCTCGACGACGATCGTCACCTGCTCACCCCCGGCGCGCGCCTGCAACAAGAAGGTCCGGTCGCCGGGCTCTCCGATCGCGCCCGCCGTGATCCGGTCGACGGGACCGAGGTGGAACGATGCGCTCACGGACGCGCCTTCGGCTTGGCCTTCGTCTTGGCGTGCTTGTCCGGCGGTTTCGGCGGAGTGAGGTGCGACAGTGCGCCGCTGTCGTTCATCAGGCGGATGATGGGGCCCCACTCCCCGATATAGATCGCGCTCACGCTCGCCGTCTCGACCGCAAGCCGCCGGTACATGTCGATGTGCATCCCCATGAAGTGTGCGAGGGAGAGCCGGATCCAGTCCCCATGGCTGAACACCGCGATCGTGTCTTTCTTGTGGAGATCGCGGAGCTCCTCGATCGCGCCGACGGCTCGCGCCTGGGTCTCGCGCAGGGACTCCCCGCCCGGGAAGCGTACGTTCGAGGGCCATACTTGGATGTGCTTCCACAGGTCGGACTTGGCGAGCATCTTCAAGGGCTTGTTCTCGATCGCGCCGTACCGCACCTCGCCGACGTCGGCGCGTTCCCGGATCTCGATGCCGCGCGCCTTCGCGAGCGGCTCCGCGGTCTCGCGCGTGCGCTCGAGCGGCGAGACATAGATCGCGTCGAGCCGAACGCCTTCGAATCGTTCGACGAGCCGGTCGGCTTGCACGCGACCGTCCTTGGAGAGATGGACGCCCGGGGTCCAGCCGGAGAGGCGGACCCCTGTCTTGGGTGTCAGACCGTGCCGGATCAACAACAGCAACATGCGCGGAAATATACGTGAGCGCCCGCCAGGTGCGGCGTCAGCCCCTGTTGTAGACCTGCGCGCCGGCCTCGCGGAACTCACGTGCTTTCTCCTCGAGTCCCACCTCGATCACCCGCGCGTCGTCGAGCCCGTGCTCGGCCGCATATGCCCGCACGTCCTGCGTGATCTTCATCGAGCAGAAGTGGGGGCCGCACATCGAACAGAAATGCGCCTTCTTCGCGGGCTCTGCCGGCAAGGTTTCGTCGTGATAGCCGCGCGCCGTTTCCGGGTCCAGCGAAAGGTTGAACTGATCCTCCCACCGGAATTCGAAGCGCGCCTTGCTTAGGGCGTCGTCCCACGCCTGCGCGCCGGGATGCCCCTTCGCGAGATCCGCGGCGTGCGCGGCGATCTTGTACGCGATGACTCCCTCGCGCACGTCCTGCTTATCGGGGAGGCCGAGATGCTCCTTGGGTGTGACGTAACACAGCAAGGCGGTTCCGTACCATCCGATCATCGCGGCGCCGATCGCGGATGTGATGTGGTCGTAGCCGGGCGCGATGTCGGTCGTTAGCGGTCCGAGCGTGTAGAACGGCGCTTCCCGGCACCACGCCAGCTGCAGGTCCATGTTCTCCTTGATCTTGTGCATCGGCACGTGGCCGGGGCCTTCGATCATGACCTGCACGTCGTGGCGCCATGCGACCTCGGTCAGCTCCCCGAGCGTCTTGAGCTCGGCCAGCTGCGCTTCGTCGTTGCCGTCGGCGATCGACCCGGGACGTAGTCCGTCGCCGAGCGAGAACGAGACGTCGTAGGCGCTCATGATCTCGCACAGCTCTTCGAAGTTCGTGTAGAGGAAGTTCTCCTGATGGTGCGCGAGGCACCACGCAGCCATGATCGAGCCGCCACGGCTGACGATCCCGGTGACGCGCCGCGCTGTCAGCGGAACGTAGCGCAGCAGGACGCCGGCATGGATCGTGAAGTAGTCCACACCCTGCTCGCACTGCTCCACGACCGTGTCACGGAAGATCTCCCACGAAAGCTCCTCAGCCTTGCCGTCCACCCTCTCGAGCGCTTGATAGATCGGGACCGTCCCGATCGGAACGGCGGAGTTGCGGATGATCCATTCACGCGTGGCGTGGATCTGCGCACCGGTCGAGAGATCCATAACCGTGTCGGCACCCCACCGCGTCGCCCACGTCATCTTCTCGACCTCTTCATCGATGCTCGACGCCACCGCGGAGTTCCCGATGTTCGCGTTGATCTTCACCAAGAAGTTGCGGCCGATGACCATCGGTTCGGACTCGGGATGGTTCACGTTCGCCGGGATGATCGCCCTGCCGCGCGCCACCTCATCTCGCACCAGCTCGGGCGCGCACGCTTCCCGGATGGCGCAGAACTCCATCTCCGGCGTGATGACGCCACGACGGGCGTAGGCCATCTGGGTGACCACGTTCCCGGGCCGCGCGCGCAAAGGAACGCGCCGTTCAGCGAAACCGGGAACCTCGATGCCCAGGGACGCGCCTTGATACGTCTCCACGTCGCCACGCTCGTGGATCCAATGCGCGCGGATGGGCGGCAGGCCTTCGCGGACATCCACCGCGACCGTTGGATCGGTGTGGAACCCGCTGGTGTCGTACAGGCGCAGCGGCTCTTCGCCGCCCGAGAGCACGACCTCGCGCATCGGCACCCGCACGTCCGGACGCGATCCGGTGAGGTAGACCTTGTGGCTCGATGGATGCGTCGATGCATCTGCTGCGGGGATGGATGTGGTCGCCATGACTCCGAACTCCCTCCGCCGGCACTACCCGGATCAGGTTCTAACGGTCGGCGGTGGCTCGACCCACCCTCTCAGCCCTGCGCCTCAGGGCTCCCGCGCGCGGAGTCTAGCGCGCCGGGGGGTTCCCGGTCAGGGACGACTGTCCACGAACAACGCGACGCTCGCAGTCTGACCGTGCAGGAAGTTCCGGCCACCGACCGGACCAAGCTCACCGGCACAGAAGGAACCGGCGAGGGGAACCCCCAGCCCCTCACTGAGGAGCTTCGCGTCGTGATCTGGTTCGGCGAAGAGGTTGGTGCCACGCCCGTTGCATGTGAACAACAACGCGCCCGACGGTCGTTCGCGGATACCGTCGATCATGTGGCGCAGATCCTCGTCCGCGGTGTCGGGATCGCGGACGTGGAACTGGACGGTCTCGCCGATGTTCATGATGTCGCCGACCGCGACCACGCCGGTTTCGGCATCGGCGCCGACGACGGGGCGTATCAAGAAGTCACCACGCCCGAACTCGACCTTGTACTCGTCTACGACACGCCCGATCTGCAGGCCCTGCTGCATCAAGGAGCGATCCCGAGGGTTCGAACGGGTCCAGATGTCGCGGATCCGGTCGACCGGTCGATGTCCGGCGATCTCGAAGATGATATTGCGGTCGGCGCGCGTGATGGTCGCTGCTTCGCCGACGGGGCGGCACCCCTGCGACACCATGGCGTGCACACGCATCCTGCCCGACACCGCAACGGCGACGGCGCCTTCGGTGAACGTGTTGCCGCGCAGGATCAGTCGCGTGTCCCCAGCGGCGTTGCCACCCGAGGCGATCCCGCCGCTCACGATCGTTCCGGGACGCTCGTCGTTGAGCATCTGAAGCAGATGGCCTGCCGGGAACGAGAACCGATCGCACAGCAACAGCACGGTGGCGTCCGGCGGCAGATCCGACGGCCAGCCCTCGTAGGTGTACTCGCCATCCTGTCCCTCGAGGAACCGAACCCCGAACGGCTCGACGCGCGTATCCGGCAGGAAGGCAGCGAACACCGATACGCCGGGGCCGCCTTCGAGTTCGCGCGCGCCGCCCACGACGCCTTCGGCGGTGCATCCGATCACCGCGGCTCCCGGGAACCGCTCGGCGAGCGTGGATGCGACCTCGTCGGCCATCTCCGCGTAGTCGGCGCTGACGAAGGTCGCGACGAAATTGGGGATCTCGCCTCCGAAACCGGCGGTCGCGGCCTCGGCGGCCTCGGTGGCCGCGGGCGCGGCCGAGATCTCGGTCGAGAGACCCGCGCCGAAAACAGGGAGTGCCACGAGCAGCCAGTGTACCCGCCCAGGGATGGCGGGCGGGAGTCCCCCTGGGCGCTGCTAGCTGCGCCGCCGCAACGCCGCGTGCGCGTCGGCCATGGTCACGTGTCGCCGGCGGAAGTTATTCAACGCGAAGCGATCACACGCGATCTCGGCCGAGGACTTCTTGCCGAGCACCTCGTAGAGGAACCAGTGGTACCACTCGTGGCAATACAGGAAGCGCACCACCTCGGCTCGCGTGCGGAAGGTCAGCCCCTCGCTCAGGGGTACGAACTTCATGCCTTTACCGGGGAGCCGTTTCGCGCCGTAGTGCACGACCTCGCCGAACGGCAGGAAGGGCTCCGGTATCTGCAAGGTGATCGAGCGGTCGTCGAACACGGTAAAGGCAGCCAGATGCGGCTGCGAGCGATAGCGCAACGGACGAGCGATGAGCTCGTAGCCATCCGCGTCGGGGAGCCCAGCGATCGCCCGTGCGACGTCCTCCTCGGTCATCGCGGGGAGGTTGGACGTGATGCGCACTACTTCGGAGCGACCTTCTCGAGGAGTTCGCGTGACGGTGGCTGATAGAACGAGAGCACGATGTGCTGTGCGCCCGCAGCTTCGTACTCGGGGATGCGCGCGATCGTCTCGTCGACCTGCCCTTCTTGGGCCGGGTGCAGGAAGAGTTGCGCTCCACGACGAACTTCGTCGGGCGCGCGACCCACCTCCGCGCACGCCTCGTCGAGTTGCTTGTTCTGCTGCGCCCACGACGGCGCGTCGAACGTCACTGCGTTCCATTCGTCGGCATGCCGGGCGATCACCCGCAACATCTTGGGCTGCGTACCGCCGACGACGATCCGAGGGTACGGGCGCTGCACCGGCTTGGGATTGCACATCGCCTGGTTCAGCGTGAAGTACGTTCCGGCGAAGTCGGCCTTGGGCTCTGTCCACAGCTTGCGGATCACCGTGAGCGCTTCGTCCAGCATCGCGACCCGCGCGCCGGCCGGTGGGAACTCCATGCCGTCGGCGACATGCTCGGCTTCGTGCCACGCCGCGCCGATGCCGAACTCGAGCCGGCCGCCGGAGATGTGGTCGACCGTGGTGGCCATGTTCGCGAGCAGGGCCGGATGACGGTAGGTGACGCCGGTCACCATGCACCCGACCCGTGCGCGCTTGACGACCGCAGCCATCGCGGCAAGCGTGGTCCAGCCCTCCAGCGTGTCGTGCTCGTGATCGCTCGACTGCGCGCCTAGACCGTAGAAGTGGTCGTAGTTCCAGACCGCATGGAAACCGCACTCGTCCGCGTCTCGCCAGAATCGCTCGAGCTCCGCGTAGGAGAACAACGGGGCGAGCTTCGCAGATATCAGCATGGCCGCATCCTCACTGCGATGCTGCCGAACGCGCAAACCAGGCTCATTCCCCCGTCGTGACGAACCGGCGGATCGGCTCCTCCTGCGCGAAGAAGTCGTCGACCTCGGGGCGCGCCGGGATCGACGCCGTCCCCATCAGCACCGACATCGCCAGGTCGCGTGAGTAGGTGTTGATCCCACCGTAGCCGATCGACAGATGTGCCGGCCGGTCCTCGGGGACGTCCTTCCACAACACGGGTAGCGTCCAGCACCCGAAGCAGAACGGGTTCTCGCCGGGTCCGTACTCGGGGTGGTGCGGCACCGAGCCGGGCTCCCCCGTGAACTGCACCCATCCGTCGTCGCCGGTCTCGAGCGGCCGCGCCTGCGCGGTGTGCAGGAACACGTCGCGCCACTCCGCCATCGTGAACACGCCGTCGGCGAGTGGCCCCGCGTCGACGAGTCCGGCGGGGCCGGCGGCTACGACGCCGTCGTGCACACCGGTGGAAGCGTGTCCGAGGATCCTGCGCGCCTCGTAGGCGAGCGCCGCGGCACCGCCGGCGGCGTAGGGCGCCGACGCGCTCGTGCAGCACGCGTACGGGTTCGGCCGGGGGCCGTCGTTGTCGATGTTGGATGCCGCGTACCCGCCGTATGCATCCGCGACGACGTGCGCCGGCGCGCCCGACCACGCGGTCACACGTCCGTTGTCATGACCTCCGACCAGGATCACGCCGGGCGCGCCCAGCGGGTCGGTCAGGGTCGGCTGCGGAGCGAAGCCGCTGAAGCCGACGCCGTTGCCCGACGCAACAAGGACCATCTGGGACAGCGCCGCCTTCGCGAACGTGCGGCCCGTGTTGCGGTCGACCGGAAGTGCGGTTCCCCACGAGTTCGACTGGACGTCGATCCAGGACCGCTTCGCGATCCAATCGACGCTGGCTTCGCCGAGCCCTTCGACCGACACGATGCGCGCGCCCGGCGCAAGCGAATGCGTCGTGGCTGCGGCGCGCGATGCGGTCATCGTGCCGTGCCCTCCGTCGTCGAAGATCGGACGCTCGAGACACGTGCCACGGCTGTTGACCTGGCCGTGCGCGGGCGGCGGGGCGGCGGCGAGGCGGCAGTCCCTTCCACCCGTGCCCAGCGAGACAGCGCCGATGATCTTCGTGCCCGGCACCCAGTACAGGAACCCTCCGACGACGTCTTCCCACACCTGCGCATCCACCGTCAGTGCTTCGGCAAGGGTCGGCGCATCGAGTGTGAGGCGCAGCTCGAGCGCGCTCTCGGGATAGCCGGGGATGTAGGTGGATGGGTGCTGCTGCGCCAGCGGCGAGTCGTCGCGGAACGCGAGGCTGTAGGGATTGATCCCCTGGTCGACGAGCGCGATCACGACGTGCGGAGTGGGCCCCGTTTGCGCGCGCGCCGGCGCCACGGATGCGGTGAGCGCAGCCAGAAGGACGGCGAGAAGAAGGTTGGACCTCATGGAGGGGGAGGTTCGACGGTCGCGCGCCTATCCCCTCCTACAGCGAGGGCCGGTTCACGAATGTCCGGTCTACCCATGGGAAGACCAGGAACCACAGCAACGCGGCGTAGGCCAGAACGACGGCGAGCTTCACCGACCGGCGGATCCACCGTCGAGGCCGCGGCGGGCTTTCGAGCTCTTCGCTCACGCCGTCTCCGCCGGAGGTGAGATCAGGTCGGCCCAGACGATCAACCGTCGCAACGAGGTGTACTTCGGCGTGCACGTCGTGAGGGTGAGCTTCCCTTTCGCAGAGCTCTGCGGGTCCCCCGACAGCACGTGGCCCGCGTCGGGCCCGACGATGGTGGAGCGGGTCATGCGGTACACGTACCGGCACGGCGGCTGCGCGCATCCCTCCTGCGTCTCCAGGATGATCTCGTCGCCCGTCCGGACGCGATCCAGATTGATGCACGGCGACCCCCACCCCGTGCGGTGACACGCGATCGCAGACGCACCAGCATGGCCGGGCTCCGCGGTCTTCCTGTAATGGCCCGGCCCGTACACCAGGTCGGACAAACGGGTTCCCTCGACGACGAACCGATCCAGGCCGATGCGCGGGATGATCAGGCGCGCGATCGGCGGCCGCCGCCCCGAATACTTACGCGGTCGCGCGGGAGCCGTCGCGGAACTCGACGGCAGCGGTCGCGGCCGTTGGATGGTGTCATCCCACTCGGCCGCGAGGGCGTCTTGCTTCCCGTTCGTGACGAGCGAGGTGCCCACCAACTCATAGACGACGAAGAAGAGCAGTGTCGCGCCGATGACGATGAAGGTGTTGCCCGTCCAGCGCAGCAGCTTCATGCGCTCCAGTGTGTCACAGGGCTCGGGCACCGGCCAGGGACTCCGAACCCCCGGGGCACGCCGAAGGGGCGGGTTACCCCGCCCCTCCAGAGTCGCTGCGCTGCCGTTAAGCCTCGAGGGCCTTCCGGCGGCGAGACGTGATGACCATCGCCGAGCCGCACACCAGGAGCCCCCAACCCGCGAACAGGAAGCCGGCGAGGCCGGTTCCGGTCTTGGGAAGCACAGGGGGTCGGATGGGCGGAGCAGGCAGGACCACGAGCACCGTGACGGAGTCGTCGTCTTCTACTTCCTTGTCGAGGCTGTCCCTGCCACTGGCAACGACGATGTTGGTAACCGCCGAGTTGCCGAGGGTGAAGGGGTCGGACGTCAACGTGACGGTCTCGCCGGGCTCGAGGACCGAGATGGTCCCGATGGGCCCGATGATGTCGTCGGTGACGACCACGTCGAACAGCGTCGTGTCATCCGACGTGTTCGTGACCTCGTAGGTGTAGATGACCGTGTCACCCGGAGTCCCGGAGGCCTGGCTCGCCGTCTTCACCACTTGGATCGACGGGTGCAGGATGTCCACGGTGTGCGAGTCGCTCGATCGAACCGTCAGGCCGAGCACGTCAGTGCCCGAGGCCCTCGCGGTGTTCACGAACGGATCCGCATCCGTGTCCAGGATCGTGTGGTTACACGTGTAGGTCCATACCTCTGCCAGCCCGAGGACACCATCATTGCCGTCGTCTCCATCGGTGCGGATCGGAGCCGAGTCGCACTTCGGGTCGGTCACGAGGACCCCTTCGAGGGGCGTGTTGCCCTCGTTGGTAACCGTCAGTGTGTAGGCGATCGTGTCGCCTACGTGAGCCTCGGCAGGCCCGTCCTTCACGATGAGGATCTCGGGGATGAGGATGTCCACCCGGTGAGAGTCAGTGTCCTCCACAGTCCGGTCGAGGGCATCGGTGCCCTCGGCGGTGGCCGTATTGAGGATCTGCGCGCCGTCCCCGCCCGTCACCACATGGGTGCAGGTGTAGGTCCAGATCTCGCCAAGCTCGAGCGATGAGTTCTGGTCACCGCCGACCTTCGACTGCAGCACGGGTGCTGCATCGCACTTCGGGTCGGATACCGTGACGTCACCGAGCGGCGTGTTGCCGGTGTTGGTGACGACCAGGGTGTAGGTGACCTCGTCGCCGACGTGCGCCAGGGCGTCGCCGGTCTTCACGATGTTGATGCGCGGGATGAGTACCGCAACCGTGAAGTCGTCCTGGCTGTGGACGATCTGGCCCAGGTCGTCTTGCCCCTGGGCTGATGCCACATTCAGGATCGAAGGCGCGTCGCCGGCCGCCACCTCGTGCGTGCAGGTGTAGGTCCAGATCTCAACGCCTTCGAGCAGGTTGTCCTGGTTGCCGCCCGTCTTGGTCTGCAGCACGGGTGCTGCATCGCAACGGGTGTCGGTCACCTGGACGTTCGATAGCGGGGCCTTCGGGTTCGAGGTGCCCGCGTTCGTGACCGTCAAGGTATAGATGACCGAGTCGCCGACATGAGCCTGCGTCGCGCTACCAGTCTTACTGATGTTGATAGCGGGACGAAGGATGTTGACCAGATCGTCATCCTGGGACGAGACGTGCTGCGTCGAGCCACCATCGATGACTGAATCGCCTTCGGCAGTGACCGTGTTCGGCAGCGGAGTGGGATCGTCACCCGTCACCACACGGGCGCAGGTGAACGTCCACGTTTCGGTCGATTCCAGGATGCCGTTGGTGTTCGTGTCGCCCGACGAGTAGGTGACCGGGCTGCAGAGATCGTCGGAGACGGTCACGTTCGTCAGCGGCGTCTGTGCGCCGGGAACGCTCGTGTTGGTCACCGTGAACGTATAGGTCACAGTGTCTCCGTCGTGCACCACAGCAGGGTCGCTCGTCTTCACGACCGCGATCGCCGGCAGCAGGATGGTCAGGTCGTGCGAATCGTCCGACAACACGGTCTTGGTGGAGCCGCTCGGGATGAGACTCTGTCCCGAGACGCCGGCCGTGTTGTGCAGGGTCGTTCCGTCACCGTCCGTCGCATCTGCGTTCGTCACCAGGTGTGTGCACGAGTAGGTCCACGTCTCGGAAAGACCGAGCTTGGTGTCCGTGTTCGCGTCGCCACCCTGAAGCACCGGAGCCGAACCGCACTTGGGATCCGTCAACGAGACGTTCGCAAGTGGGGTGTCGCCGGTGTTGGTGACCGTGAAGGTGTAAGTGACGGTGTCGCCCACGTGCGCGAACGCCGGACCCGTCTTCACGATGTTGATGCCGGGATGCAGGATGTCCACGTCGTGGTCATCCGTGTCTTGCGGGATACGCCCGAATGCGTCCACGCCGGTCGCCGTCGCCACGTTGTGCAACGGGTCACCATCTCCGGACGTCACGGTGTGCTGACACGTGTAGCGCCAGATCTCACCGAGATCGAGGATCGCATCGAGGTTGCCGCCGTCCACAGAGATGCGGACCGGAGCGGCGATGCACTTGGGGTCACTCACCACGACGTTCGACAACGGCAGGTCTCCCGAACCGGGGATGCTGACGTCGAGCGTGTAGGTAACCGTGTCCCCGATGTGGGCCTGAGCAGGTCCCGACTTCACGATCCGGATGTCCGACGGCTTCACCGGGTTGGTGAACAGGACGTTCTGAGTCGTCTCAGCGACGATCGTCACGTTCTTGTCGGCGATCGGATCCATGGTCGGCGGCACCGTGGCAGGGTCTTCGTGCACTCGATAGGTGCCCGGGACAAGACCCGTGATGGTGCAGATACCTGCGACCGTTACGCACTCGGCCGGAAGGCCGGCACGCGTGGCCGCCTGCTCACCCGCGTCGATCTGGCCGTTGTTGTTCGTGTCCTTGTAGAGGACGAACCGAACGCCTGTGACCAGGTTGTCGAGTGAATCTCTCTTCGTGATGCGAAGCGAGCCCAGCTTGAGGGGGTCCACGAACGTGTGGCTCACCGTCAAGGTTTGGCCCGTGACGACCGTCAACGGTCCGGCGAGGAATGGATCGAGATCGTATCCCGCCGGTGCGGACTTCTCCTTCACGAAGTACTGGAACGCAGGGTCGACCGACTCGAACGTGCATGAGCCGGTGCCATCGGTCGTGCAGGTTCCGACCTCAGGGTCGAGGCCTTGCACGAAGATGCCCGAGACGCCCGTGTCCTTGTACAGGCCGAACGTTGCTCCAGCCAGCGGAGCTCCTAGATCGTCCACCTTGTTGACCTTGACCGCACCACACGTCGAGACGCTGAGGCCTACTGGCATCACAACGTCCTTGAGCGTGGCGGTCTCGGCCTCACCGGAGGACCGGCTCTTGGCGTAGACGGTGGCGAAGCCGGGGCAACCGATGAAACCCGACCCGAAGACCGCTGGTAGGTCAAGGGCGAGCTCACCGAAACGCCGGTCCGCGATCGTCTGCGTTGGGAACCTGGAGTCGCTGAGAGAGCGCGTGATCGTGCCAACATTGATGTCGCCCGCCGCGGCGCTCGGTCCCGGAGAAGCTGGGACCCACTCGCCGGAGGTCGCGGTACCGCTCCATTGGAACACCTTGATGGAGACGGGACCACCTCCGCCCGAGTAGTCGTAGGCGACCCGAAGGTCACCCGCCGCACGGGTCGGCAATGCGAGCGTGCCCGTCCCGCCGCTGATAGCTAGTTCGGCAGGATAGTTCGTGAGACCCGCGCCAGATTTGTTCAGCTCGAAGTCCACGTGCACGTCGCCTTGACCTTGCACACCCAATCGTTCGAAGGCGAGATACAGGTAGCCACTGCTGGCTCCGTTGATCACCGCCTTGCCATAGATACGGGTGAGGTCGTCCTTGCCGGGGATCGATTGATCGACGAACTGCCATCCACCCGGGAGGTGGTCCTTAGACCCGCCCTTGTAGATGTTGTCCACGATCGAGGTCACAGCGTCGCCGTCGTAGTAGTCGTTCTGTATAACGGCGTCGTTGTTCGCCCAGTCGATCCCGGTGGTGGGGTCGTCGGCCATGTTGCCGTCGACTTCGAACCCACCGATGACCACCGTTCCTCCGCTGTGGTTCGCGAAGGAAACGCCGGACAGTCCGGGAAGGATCGCGATCATCAATGAGAAAGTGAAGATCACGCGATTCCGCATCGTCATTCATTCACCTCCTTCACTACATCGATGGAACATGAAGGGGTGTGGGTTGAAGTCTCTGAAGTCGTTGGAAGATGAGCGGATCGTTCGCGGCCACCACTGGCGTGGCCGAACGTCACCGAAGATCTTCCTCGAGCCCAGGCAAACACATAACCCGCACCGCCGGCGCGGCCGGGTTCACCACTAGCTCGCTCCGTTCCCATGTGGTGACCAAGTTGGGGATCGGAGGTCAACGCTTCCGCTGCTCCAAGGCGCTGTTTTCGCCACTAGGACGAACGTCCCACCACGGAGCGTGCCGATACGAAGAGTAGGTTCCTAGTTAAATCGTGTCAACGCCGCAGCACGAGATGACTACTGTTTCGTCTGTTTCAGTTGAGCCAAGAGGTGCAAAAAGGTCACGGACTAACCTCAACCTGAACGTGAGGGCTGTCGCGGACGAGCAGGAGCACGTGCCGCTCGCGGAGAACGCTCCTGCAAGAGAGTCACCCTCGGAGGTCTCGTGCGCACTCGATCGCCCCTCGTCTGCCTCTTCGTCGCGGCTGGGCTCGTCGCGCCGCTGGGCGCGCACGCCGCCCCCGAACCGCCGCCGCTCGCCCCCAAGACGAAGAACTCGACGTACCCGTTGATGGCCGTTCAGACCGCGATCGTGCCGACCGCAGCGGGCAACGTCTTCGTGCGCTTGACGCGACCGAAGACAGACGTGCGCGTGCCCGTCGTCCTTACATATTCACCATACGCAGCGCTGGGTGTTTCCGGCATCGGCAACACATTCGTGAGGCGCGGCTACGTTGAGGCGATGGCAGACGTCGTAGGCACCGGCAACTCTGGTGGGTGCTGGGATTATGGCGGACCACGTGAGCTCGAGTCCGCGCTCGCACTCATCCGCTGGCTCGGGACGCAACCGTGGTCCAACGGCAAGGTCGCGATGTACGGCGCGTCCTACGACGGAACGACCGCGAACATGGTCGCGGTATCGAAGGATCCTCGTGCGCGCGAACACCTCGCAACGATCATCCCGCGGGTGGCCATCAGTGATTGGTATTCGTACTCCTACGGTGACGGTGTGCGCTACTTCTTGATGGATCCCGCGCAGCGGCAAGGAGTCGTGATCGACGAACAGGGCTTTGATACCCCGGTCTCGTTCGACCTCGCCTATGGGCTGGTGCCGCCTGCCGATCGAACCGCCATCGCGGCGAACCCGCAAGCGATGGCGACCCATGGTGTCGAGCGACCGTGTCCGGGCGTAACCGACAAGCTCGACCACACACGACGCGCCTACGATCCGGATCCGGACTACGACGCGTTCTGGCGCGAGCGTGGCTACATCACCAGCGCCGCCGATGTCCGCGTTCCGGTCCTGGTCGTCGGCGGCTGGTCCGACTACAACGTGAAGCACTCCGAATCGTCGCGGTGGTACCAGGCGATCCCGATGGACGACCCGCTCACCGGCGACGTCGAGGGCGCGCCCTACAAGATGCTCGTCATGTCCCAAGCGGCGCACGCCGACCCCGATGATCCGCTCTACACAACCATCCTGCACGCCTGGCTCGACCAGTTCCTCCACGGCCTGGACACGAACATCCTTCACCAGCTGCCCTCGCGCTCGAAGACCAACGATGGTGTGATTCGCGTCGATGCGTCGTGGCCACCGCCGGGAACCGAGCCGGTGCCGCTCAACCTGCAAGGCAGTACCT
>JBKJXT010000391.1:0-3419 GCA_046716205.1 Actinomycetota bacterium | reverse complement strand
CTCACGGAGAACCTCCTCTATCGAGGCGCCTCCGCCGGCACGACGACCCGGTGGACCAGCACGGCGGGAACCGCGACGAGTAAGACGATCACGGGACTGACCAACGGAAAGACCTACTACTTCAAGCTCGCCTCGAGTAATAGCGCTGGCGAGGGCGCTGCTTCGGAAGAGGTCAGCGTGACGCCGATAGGTCCGTCGAGCGCGCCACGCAACCTAAGGGCGACGCCGGGTGTCCGTCGGGTGGACCTGACGTGGGAAGCACCGGCGGACACCGGTGGCGCGGCGGTTTCTTCCTACAGGATCTACCGTGGCACGTCGTCGGGCAATGAGCTGTTCGTGGGCACGGCACCTTCGTCTACAACGACGTTTGCGAGCACGGGTCTGATCAACGGCACGACGTATTTCTTCAAGGTGACGGCGGTGAACGCGGGCGGCGAGAGTCCACGATCGAACGGCGCGAGCGCGACGCCGGCGGAACCTCCGGGCGCGCCGGTCGGACTTGCGGCGAGCGCCGGGCGCAGCCTGGTGGATCTGTCGTGGCAGCCGCCGAGTTCGAACGGGGGCGCGGAGATCGATCATTTCAATGTGTATCGGGGTTTGGCAGCGGGATCGGAGACGTTCGTGGTGTCGGTGCGAGGGACGAGATTCCGCGACCAAGGTCTCACGCCCGGCATCACCTACTTCTATCGCGTGAGCGCAGTGAACATCGCCGGTGAAGGAGCCCGCAGCTCGGCGGTTTCGGCGCGCCCGATCGGACCGCCGACACCGCCGCAGAACCTCATCGCGACGGGGGGATGGCGGCGGATCAGGCTGACGTGGGATGCGCCGATTTCTGATGGCGGATCACCGGTGTGGGGCTATCAGGTCTTCCGCGTGGACCCCGGGTCAGAGACGGAAACGTCGATAGCTGCGTTGGGGCCCGGTGTCCGGTCGTACGAAGACACGGTGATCCAAGAGACGGTGGTGTATGCGTATCGGGTAACCGCTGTGAATGACCTTGGGATCAGCCCGCCGGCGGAGGCGTCGGCGGCTGCGCCACTCGATGAGAAGATCCCAACGGTGGAGGTCACGACCGCGAACAACAGCGTGTTGGTGAATCTGCTGGGGGCCACGCTGTCGGGGACCGCAAGCGACGACCTGTCAGGCATCGCGCGAGTAAGCGTGGCGTTCGGACTGCCGAGAGGACCGGGGAGTCAGTCGCAGGGAACGCTTACCTGCAACGCAGACCGAACGGCGTGCACCTGGTCGGCACAACCTCCCGCAACGCCCGGCGTCTATTCCGTACAGGCCCAAGCCGAAGACCGAGCCGGCAACCAAACAGCGTGGAGCGAGGAGACAACCGTGATCGTCGTCTGACCGGGGTTCGATCCAACGTCCGCGGAGCGGTAACAGTGATCAGGTCGGCGGCGCACCGCTCATCATCGCCAACATCTCGCTGAAGGCAACATGGTCGGGCGGGAGCTCATGCTCGACCTGCGGCAGCGAACGCACGATGTCGAGGAACCGGTCGATGTTTGCCCCGGCCGCCGGCAGGTGCGACGACAGGATCCGGTTCGGCTGGAGTCGGCGAAGCCCGGCCAAAGCCGACGAGAACTTCTCGTCATCCACCAGTTGCGTCCACGGCGAGTCCGCGACGCCCCAGCCGACCATCCCTTGCGCCAACATCTCCGGCGGGATCTCGTCGGCGTTCTGGGTGAGCTCTGGGATGAACGCGCCGAACGCGTCTACGGAGAACAGCGTGCCGTTCGACTCGTCGAAGACGCCGGTTGACATCGGGTTGTCGAAGACGGGCGGCGCGATCGCGCGCAGCGTTCGATCGCCGACATTGAGTTCGTCTCCCGGTCTGATCGCGTACACGCGCTGCATCGGGACCGGCCACCACGTGCTCATCCGCATCGCTGCGAATGCGTGCATGGCGAGCCGTGCGTTCGGCGCCAGCTCGGTCACTGTCTGGATGCTCCCGGTGTGGTCGGCGTCGTCGTGCGTGAGCCAGATCCATCGCAGCTCCGACGGCGAGATGATCGACTCCAGCGCCGCGATGAACTCCGGCGTCTCGATACCAAGTCCCGAGTCGATCAGCACCGGCTCTTCCGCCAGCACGACGAACGCGTTGATCGCAAGGTATCCCGCGCCCGGGATCGGGATGTGGGTCGGAAGCACGTAGATGTCTTCGCCCACCATGTATGGCTCAAGCATGTGACTCCCCTCCTTCTGTTGGTACCGATTCCAAAATCGAAATGACGTATCGCCACGGCCCGCCGTTCGTCCTGTTCAGCACATGGGTCCCTCGCCCGAAGATGAGCGCGGTGTCGCCGGCTTGAACGACGCGACGGACGTCGGCCACGAATTGCGCATCCCTCTCCCACAGAGCCGTGACGACCGCGGCGATCTCGTCGGGCCCGTGCGCCTCGCGCATGCCGCAGCGCAGGACGGCTCCCTCCTGGAAGAGCGAGGTGAGCGAGTTCGCGTCGCGCATGATGAACGCGTCCTCGAGCATGGACTCGAGTTCCTCTGGTGTCTGTCCTCCTGGTCCCACGCCCGCCACGGTACGGTACGGGAACCCCTTAACCCATCCCAGAAAGGTGGTATTCCCGTCACGAGCGCCAAGCGGTAGGTTGTCTACGTGAGGGCACCGACCAAGGAGCGCGCAGCCGAGCGGATCACGGATCTCGCCGCGCGCGGCCTGGACCTGGTGTCCTTCTGGCGCGAAGCAAGCGCGGTGATCCAGCCCGCGATACCGCACGACGGCGGAACCTGCTGGTTCACGCTCGACCCCGCCTCGCTGCTGGTGACCAGCCACTACAACGAGCAGATGCCCGAGTTGGAGCACCAGATGCTTGCCGACGAGTACTTCGAGGACGACTTCGTCAAGCTCGCCGACGTTGCGCGCTCCGAGCGCGGCGCGACAACGCTGCACAACGAGACCGGCGGCGACCCGGCGCGCAGCCTGATGTATCAACGCTGGATCGAGCCGCACGGCGCGCGCCAGATGATGGCTGCGGGGCTGAGAACGCGTCCGGGCGGCATCTGGGGCGTAGCGACGCTGTATCGATACGACGGCCGCGATCTGTTCGGCGACGAGGACCTGGACTTCATGCGCGCGGTCGCGGCTCCGCTGGCCGAAGGCGCGCGCCGGAGCTTGCTGATCGGGGAGGCGCGCGACCCCGATGGACCGAACGCACCCGGTCTGGTGGTCCTCGGCCAAGACTGGAAGCTCGAGTCGGCGACGCCGGATGCGCTGCGGTGGCTGAGCGAGCTTCCCGACGGAAACATCGAAGCGGGAGACCTTCCGTCAGCGGTGTACGCCGTCGCCGGGCGTGCGCTGCGGACCGCACACGGATCCGACGCCCCCGGCGAGGTCGCCGTCGCTCGCGTCCTATCGCGCACTGGTCGCTGGATCGTGCTACACGGCGCCTCAC
>JBKJXT010000390.1:0-2765 GCA_046716205.1 Actinomycetota bacterium | reverse complement strand
ACGCGGGACTGCGCGACGCTCGCGGCGGCTCTCGTCGGCGAGTCGCAGACGCGCGGGATCGCGTCCGTTACGCCAATCGCGGCGGCTCGAATCTGAGCGTTTGCCGACTGTTTGCCGACTAGAGGGGCGGTTTCCGCAGGTAGACGCAGGTAGAAGGCGTGCTTGGATAGAACTCAGGCTTCCACTCCTTGTACGCGAAGCCGCTGGTCCCGACGAAGAGCCTGCCTGCCATGGCAGCAATCTACAGGGGAGTACTACAACAGACCCGCCGCCGAACGGCGCCCTACACGCGCAGGCGCGGGCCGCCGATCTGGCGGATCGCGATCCCGTCGCCTACGTGCGCCGACTCGGCGCGCGCCGCGGTCACGCAGGTCGTGATGCAGTCATCACTCGCCGCTGCCCACGCCTCGCCCGCGGGCGAGATGATGATGTCGATGAAGTCCCACATGCCGCCGCACCGACCCTGGCAGACGCCACGGTGCACCGGGTCCGCGGGATCGTTCCCGGTCGCAGACAAGAAGATCGGATCCTCCGCCAGCGCGTTATCGGAAACGACCATGTACTGGTTCCACGGCGACTTCGGCGCGACGATGCTCGCAGTCGTTCCCGGGAAGTTGATCGCGATGCGTCCCTCGTCTCCCGCGGAGATGACGGGGAAGTTGGCCTGGTTCACCCCGGGCGGCGCGATCATGATCGGATCGCCCCATGTCTCGCCGTGGTCCCGGGAGATCGTCAGGAACGGGAGGTGACGCACGACTTCTTCGCCGATCGGCGCGGCCGCGACGTAGTAGAGGTTGCCGGCCGCGTCCGCGGCGACCGAGGTGTGATTGTCGGGCGAACCAAGGTCGTTGACCTGCACCTGCTTCCAGCTGTCACCGGCGTCGGCGGAGATCGCGATCCACGGATTCCTGCACGATCCGTTGGGCACGAAGACCCGGCCCTCGGCGTCGGTCTCGAGGTGTCCGGTCAACGCCCCGCACGGCGAGGCGTCGAACACCGGCGGGAAGGGCGCGCCCAGCGTCGGGGTCCAGACGACCCCGCCGTCGAGGCTGCGGCCGCATCCGGTCTGGGCGACCTGGTTCGCGCAGTAGTAGAGGACGTTGGGGTAGTCGATCGTGCTTACCCCCGCAGGCGGTGGCCCGGCGCCGATCGTCTGATGATCGTTCACCGGCATCCCACACGCGGTCGGATTCGGCGTCCAGGTCTCGCCCCGGTCGTCCGAGAAGTTGAGCCAGGAGCAGTACCCCAGCAGGTCGAGGTTGAACACGCGCCCGGTCGTTTGGTCGACCCACACGAAGGGGTCGAGGTTGCCGGGGGGCACCGAGACGCCGGCGGCGGGGAGGCTCTGTTGGATCCGCTGCCACGTCAGCCCACCGTCGGTGGAGCGCAGCGTGTGTGTCTGCGTGACGCCGTAGAACGCGCCGCGGTCGACCACCAGGGTCGAGGCTGCGAAGTATGCGGTGCCGTCCGCGGCGACTCCGAGGGTCGGCTCGGATGCGGTCATGCCGACCTTCACGCCTTGCACCGACAGGAGCTCTCCGGTGTAGCCGTCGACGGGCTGGCTCGGCGTCGCCGATCCGCCGCCGCGGTATACCTGCTGTACCGAATTGGTCACGCCAAGGGCTGAGGCGTTGGTTGCCACGAGTTGTGCAGCGATCAAGGCTGCGATGGCTGCCACGACGGCGGCCGGCGTACGGCGCGTTGCGTGCATAGGTCCCGCTCCCGGGTAGTCTTTTGGACGGTCCTACCTTCGTCGCCAGGGGGGCCAAACCTTCCTCGAGGGTCAACGGCGATCCGAGGAGGTGTCGGTGAGATGACCTGGGCAGGTGCCCTGCGCGCCGCCTCGCTTGGAACGGCCTCGGCCCTGCTGTTCCTCGTGATCGTCGGCGCGGTCGTCGGCGTTCCCGCGGATCCGTTCCTCGTGGTCATTGGCCTCCTGTTCGCCTTCGGGGCGATCTGGCAGCGCCGGTGGCGTGGCGGCTCCACCTACGTCGCCGCTCTCAGCATGCTGTGGCTGCTGGTCTCGCTGGGGTTCGGGGGGTTGAAGGCGCTCACGCGGCCTGAGTCCTGGGCGGAGTTCGCCGTCGTGGTCGCCACGATCGTGTTCCCGGTGATGGCGGTGGTCGCCTTCCGCAGAGGTCAGACCGCTGGGTGGTCGGCGGAGACGGGTAAGAGCGTCCTCGTGATCCCACTGGCCCTCGTCGGGGCGGCGCTTGCGATCGGCTTGATCGCGACGACGACCGTGCAAGATGCCGTCGCCCAAGCAGGCGACGTGAAGGTCACGACCAAGGCGTTCGAGTTCCGCCCCGCAACGCTTCAGGCGCGGTCGGGACGCGTCTCTCTTCTGGCCACCAACGAAGATCCGAGTCACCACGATCTGACGATCGAGCGCGTCGTGCGCATCGAGATGCCGACGTTCCACACGGTCCGTGCGACCTTCGACGTGCAGCCCGGCACCTATCCCTTCGTCTGCTCGCTGCATCCGGAGATGGAAGGCACCCTGACGGTGCGTTGAGCGTGGTGACTATGATTCGACGAAGACGATCAACAGGGGGCGCGCGATGAACGAGTTCGTTCGGCTCGAGGTGGATGAAGGGACCGGCGTCGGCACGATCCGGCTCGACCGTCCGAAGATGAACGCGATCAACGACGAGGTAACCGAGGGGATCGCAGAGGCGGCGCGCCTGGCAACGTTCAACGACGCCGTCAAGGCGGTCGTGGTCTACGGCGGCGACAAGATCTTCGCGGCCGGCGCGGACATCAAG